>JADGRD010000099.1 GCA_017881285.1 Pseudomonadota bacterium
CGTGCACGAGGGTCACCCTCGCCGGTGTTGCCGGCGCTCGCCGTGACCGGCGCCTGCTCCTCGCAAAGCGCGATCGTGATTGCGTCCCCCGCGATGCGTGCCATCAGGCAGAGCCCGCTGGCACGCACGCGGTCTTCCTCCGTCTCTGCGCTCTCTGTGGTGAAAACCCCGAAAATCGTTGCGCACTCAAACCGTTCGGTGCTCTAGTGACTGGCGGCGAGCGCCACACCGCCGAACCAGAGGGGGCGGCCCAGATTGCCGAGATACGTGTCATTCGTGCCCTGGACACGCACTTGCACTTGGCTCTGCAACCATAAAGCACCGCCGCGCAGCTCGAGCGCGAGGGAGGGGAGAATGCCGAGGGCAAGCGCGACCGACGTGGCGACGCCTGGGCTCGACAGGGTGACCGTCCGACCCACGTTCGGCAGCGTACCGTCGCCGCGCACGACCACCCAGTATTCGCCGCCGCCCACTTCGAGCATGGGCGCAAAGCGGTGCCACTCGGGCCCGAGCAGGGTCACGTCGGCCCCCACGAACCGTTGGTCCAGGCCGACCCGCCCGGCGGTGCTTTCCCGTTGTGGCTCGCTGCCCAGGCCGAACGCGGTCGCGCCGATGCGCAGCCACCCGGACGGCCGGTAGCCTACCGCGAGCCGCGCGGCGAACGAGGGCGCGAAACCGGAGGGCGTGCCCAGTACCGCAAGCCCGGCCGCGAGGTGGTAACGATGCCTGAGCACCGTTGTTGGCGGTGGCGGCAGCGGCGCGGGTTCGGGTCGCCGGCCCGCCAGCGTGTCGAACATGCGCGCGCGGATGAAATCCACCGCCCGCACCGCGATGATGACGTCGGCCCGTTCTTGCACGTCGACGACCTCGCCCGCGGTCAAGTGCGCGACCGAGGTCTTGCCGCTTCCGCGATCCCGGAAGGTCACATCCAGCGCGCGCGGCGCCTGCGCGTCGTCGGGACGGGCGAAAGACACCACCGCGGCCGGCCGCAACCCGGCCCACAGTCGGTCGAGTTGTTCGAGCGTCAGGGATTCGGTCGCCGGGTTGACCAGACGAACCTCGAACCCCACCGAGGTCGCTTCGCCGCGCAGGCGGTTGAGCGCTTCCAGGATGGCCGGGTCGGCCTCGGCGGGCAGGGCCACGACCACCAAAGCCGGCGCTCCGCCGTCGGCAGCAGAGCTGTCCGCGACGCCGGCCTGGAGCAGACCGAAGACGACCCATACTGGCAATAAGCTCACTCGGGAGCGGATTCTAGTAGAGACTTGGCCAATTCGGTCTGCGTTCCGTGCGGGAACCTTTCCAAGTAGACTTCCGCCGCCTTGCGGGCGCGGATGCGGTCCGTATGCGCCAAGAGCGCGATCTCTCGCCCCAAGGCCTCGCCCGCGTAGGGGCCGCGACCGGATTCGCCGAGATAGGTTTCGTACCAGGCCACCGCCGCGCTCGTCGAGGAAGGCGACAACTCGGCAAGGCGGCCGAGGAAAAACGCGGCATCGCTGGCGCGCGCCGTGCCGGGGAAGCGTGTGCGCAGGGCTAGCAACGCCTGCCGCGCAACGTCGCTGCGCCGCGTGTAGCGCGCCGCGTCTGCGAGGGAAGTCAGGTCCGCCGCCGAGGCGCTGGCCAGGGTGCCGTCGAGCCCCCGCTGCTCGGCATCCTTCACAACGGCGGCGAAATCGCCCTTGGCAATGAGCCTGGCCCAGCCCCCAGACGCGAGGGAGGCCTCGGCGCGCTCGGCGTGGGTCGCGTGCCGCCGCGATGAGGGAACTGGGGCAACATGCGACGTGGCCGGCTCGGGAAGCGGCGACGTGACCTCGAGCGGGACGGGCTTCGCCGAGGGCCGCACGGGGGTCGGGGGAGAGGATCCGGACGCCGCGCCGACGAACAGTTCCAGGGATTCGCCGGCCCGCAAAGTGAAGACGCGATCGTCAGACGACCCGCGCGCCTCGACTACGCCGGTCAGCACCTGGAGGGCCAGTCGGCCTCCCTCGGCCTCGTATGCGAGATGGAAGGACGTGCCCACCACCTTCACGCTGAACGGTCCCGCGTCGAACCGCCAGGAGGCGCCCGGGCGATGGCGAACCTGCACGTCCAGTTGCCCGTCGGCCAGGGCGATGCGCGAGCCATGCCCGTCGAGGGCGACCACCGATAGTTTCGTCGCGGGAGCGATGCGGATACGCGAATCGTCGGAGAAGAGCATGCGGGCGGAAGCGGCGGCCGTGGTGCGAATGGTCTCGCCCGGGCCGACCGCCGCGCCCTCGATCACGTAGTGCAGCGGCGCATCCGAGCGCGCCGCGAGCCACCGGTGGGTTGCGAATCCCAGCAGGAGCGCGGCAGCCGCCACCGCGAATCCGCGCAGCCACCAGCGCGGGGCCCTGGCCACGATGGGCACCGAGGGATATTTGTCGACGGAAAGCGCGCTCTCCAGGCGCTCCCAGCCGTGATCGAGCTCCGCGGGTGACACCTTGCCCATGCCACTTCTGGCCGCCTCCGCGACGGCGTCGACGATGATCTGGGTTTCGCCTTGGCTCATCGGCCGCCTCCCAAGGTTTTCGCCGAGGACATGGTGGCGAGCCTGGCCCGCAGCCCTTCGTCACGCGAAACCGCCTGCTGGATGGAACGGAGGGACTTGACCAGATAGCGCTTGACCGTGGCCAGCGAGATGCCGAGCCCGTCCGCGATTTCCTGCAAGTCCATGCCCTCGACGTGGCGCAGGACGAACACCGCCCGGTGCTTGTCCTTCATGCCGTCGAGGATGTGCTGGATGCTCTGCAAGGTGTCGCGCGCCTCGAAATCAGCGCCCCGGTCGCCGCCGTCACCGGCGATGATGACGAGCTGGGTGCGCGCGCGCTGGAGCACCTGGAAGCGGCGTATCTCCTCGCTGACCACGCGCACCGCCACGGAATAGACGAAGCTGCGGAGCGCCGAGGGCTTCTCCAGCGTATGCAGGCGGCGAAAGACGCGGAGGAAGACCTCCTGCGCGAGGTCGTCATGGTCGTGGCGCGGGCTCAGGGAACGGCGGAGCAGCCCGTACACCATGGGAGCGAAGCGATACCAGACCTCCCGCTGCGCCCAGCGCTTGCCGGCCAGCGTCTCGGTCACCAGGGTTTCATCATCCGTTCGCGCGAAGGCGCGCTCGACCGGCCGCTCCTCGCGCGATTCCACCACCTTCAGCGCGGGCGGCGCCAAGCCTGCCACGGCATGGCTCCCTATGGCGGGCGCGTCCGCGTGTGGCCTGTCCTCGGGCACGGACCATATTGTGACATGGGCTTGGGAAAGCATGGGCAAGAAGAGAAATGTCGCGGAGAATTACCCCATGACCCTTCCTTACGCTGGGCAGTGCGAGTCAGAGACTGAAATGGCTCAACTGAACGCTGCGCGTCACGGGAGACGGCACGAATTGGTTATCGATTGAGCCATTCCTCGTCGGGCCAGCACTGCGTTTGCGAGGGTGGAAAGGCCGGGCTTCCGCCGTCCGACAACTCAATGCTTGGAGCCAAGAGATTGAAGACTTCGATCGCATTCTCGTGCGTCTGCCTGCTTGTGGCGTGTGACAGCAGCTCGGGCTCCGGCGTGACCCGCCAGGACGCCTCGCCACCGCCAGACCTCGTTTCCCCGGGGGGAAGTGGCGGCGGCTCGGGAGGCGTGACTTCCATGGGAGGGACCAAGGGAACCGGAGGAGTGACCTCGACGGGTGGTAGCACGACGAGTGCCGGAACTGGCGGTGCATCCGGAACCGGCGGTGCCTCCGCAACCGGCGGCGGCCCTGGAACCGGTGGCACAACCGGCACCGGTGGGGCGCCCGCGACCGGTGGGGCGTCCGGAACCGGTGGCCGAACCGGAACCGGCGGCCGGACCGGAACCGGCGGCTCAACCGCCACCGGCGGCGCGACCACAGGTACGGGCGGCACGATCACGGGCACCGGCGGCGCGGCCGGCACGGGTGGGGCCACCGGCGCGGGCGGCGGCTCGTGCACGACCCCGCCGGATCCCAGCCCGCTCATCGGGTGGGCCTCCCAGTCGGGCAACGGCACCACCACCACCACCGGCGGCGGCAGCGCGACGCCGACGACCGTGACCACCTTGGCCGACCTGCAAAACGCGGTCAAAGGCAACACGGCCGCCGTCATCTACGTCCAGGGCGTGATGGCCGCCGGCTCGGTGTCCATCGGCTCGAACAAGACCGTCGTCGGGCTGTGCGGCGCCGAAATCCACGGCCACGTGTCCGTCAGCTCGTCCAACGTCATCGTTCGCAACATCAGAATCGTCGGCTACGCCGTGGGCAACTGCGCGCTCGATCCGAGCTACGACTCGAGCACGGGGTGCTCGTCCGGCCAGGACGCCATCTCGGTGCAGAGCGGGCACCACATCTGGTTCGATCACTGCGACATCTCCGACGGCACCGATGGCAACATGGACATCACCAACGGCGCCGACTTCGTCACCGTGTCGTGGACCAAGTTCCACTACACGCCGAGGACCGACAACAGCGGCAGCGATTCCACCGGCGCGAGCGGACACCGCTACAGCAATCTGGTCGGGGGCAGCGACAACTCGAGCGGCGATGTGGGCAAATTGAACGTCACCTGGCACCACAATTGGTGGGCGGACAATGTCGTGGAGCGACAGCCGCGCGTGCGCTACGGCAAGAACCACGTCTTCAACAACCTCTACACCTCGACCGCCAGCAATTACTGCGTGCGCGCCGGGATGGATGCGCAGATTCTCGTCGAGGCCAACGTCTTCTCCGGAGTGAAGAATCCCCAGCAGTTCAACAGCACCGCTGATCAGGGCACGGCCTACATCACGTCGAAGAACAATGTCTATACCAACACCAGCGGCACCCAGTCCACCGGCGGTGGCGGCACGCCTTTCACAAGCCCACCCTATGCGTACACGCCCGATGCAACCAGCAGCTTGCAAACCGCCATTCAAAGCGGCGCGGGGCCGAAGTAGTTACCCGGGGATCTCCCCGACAATCCTGCATTTTCTTGAGCCGTTGGCCCCCCAAGAGACCACCAATGAGAGAGGAGTAGGGCCGCCATGCGCCGGACGAGGGAAAGACCCAAAGGATCGCGAAGAAACGCGGAACACGAAGGCGGCGCTTCGGGCGACCGTGGCGGCGGCGCTTGGCGGGCGCTCGATTTCGGCCGGCAACTCCGGAGTACGGGCCTCGGGCGGGACCGGGGATGTGGCGACAGGCAAGCGGTCCAGGGCCGCGATCGGTTCTGGCGGTACGGCGGATTCTGGGGGCTCTTCTGTCACGTTGGGGAGTACGAGCACACGTGGAACTGTGGGGCCCGGCGGCGGCGGTCGCGCACGCAGCGGCTCAAGCGGCGAGGACTCTGGTACGGGTGGTGGATGGGAAACGGGCGCTCCGGACACGCGTGGAGCAACCGCAAACGACGGCGCGCGAAGTAGCGCAGCCCTTACGAGGGCGATGCGTTCTCCGCTATGCTCGGGGAACCGATGCGACCAGATTGCGTTGCGCTGATTCTGCTGTATTCCGCGTGCGGCCGCACCGGCCTGCTGTCTCCTTCCTTCGTGCCCGATGCCGGACAAGGAAGCGGAGGAAGCGCCGGCGGGGCGGGCGGCAGCCCTGGCAGCTCGGGCTTGGCCCACACCGGAGGTCACCCTGGTGCGGGCGGGTACCTAGGCATTGGCGGGGTCACCATGGCTGGCGGCAGTGGCGGCGGGACCGCGGCGAGCATCGTCGAGTTTCGCATCCCGACCGACGGCGCGGACGCCCGTCGCATCACGGCCGGCCCCGACGGCAATCTCTGGTTCACCGAGTGCACGCGCAACCAGATCGGCCGGCTCAGCCCGGCCGGGGACTTCGCGGAGTTCGGGCTGCCGTACGCGCAAACCGAGGCGCGCTGTCCCCAGGGCATCACCACCGGCCCGGACGGTAATCTCTGGTTCACCGAAGAGGATGCGGGCGTGGTTGGTTTCATCACGCCAGCGGGGAGCATCACCGAGTTGGCAGCGGTCTACCCGAGCTCGCCCCAGGCCCTCGTCACCGCCGGGGATGGCACGCTCTGGTTCACGGGATACTCGGGGCATCTTGCCTCGCTGACGACCTCTGGCTACCTTGCGGATCGTTTTGCCGACCACCAGGACACCTGGCAGGAAATCGCGAACGGCCCCGATGGCAACCTCTGGGTGAGCGGCATGGCCAGCAACAACCTCGGCCGGGATACGCTCGCGGATGTCGACACCGTGTTCACCTTGCCTTCCGGCGGCAGCTATCCCTACGGCGTCACGGCCGGGCCCGACGGCAACGTCTGGTTCACCGAAGCCGGCGGCAATCGCATCGGCCGCATCACGCCGGCGGGCGAGATCACCGAATTCCCGTTGCCGACCGGAAACAGCGGCCCGCGCATCATTACCGCCGGCCCCGACGGCGCCCTGTGGTTCACGGAGTATCTGGTGAACAAGATCGGACGCATCACGGTGACCGGGCAGGTCAGCGAATTCCCGGTGCCGACCCCTTTCAGCTACCCATGTGGCATCACCGCCGGCCCCGACGGCAACATCTGGTTTACCGAGGAACTGGGCAACAACATCGGCCGCATCGAGCTCTAGTGATCACCCTACGGCCGGCATGCGCGCGCGCACGAGCCAGCCGGGCACCCACTTTTCCGCTTCCTTGCGTGACGAGATCTCGGAAATGGCCACGTCGACGAATCCAGTCTGGCCGAGGACAGAGGCGACGTAGTCGCGGGTGTGACTGTAGCGGCCGTGCGGGTGGAGCCGAATACCCGACGGCGCGTCGGCCGGCTCCGCGCGCTCGAGGGTAAAGATCAGCGCGCCGCCGGGACGCAGTGCTCCCGCGGCGGCCGCGCTGACTTCCGTGAGGTCGCCGAAGTACACCAGCGTGTCGGCCGAGACGATCAAGTCGTAGGTCCGTCCGTGCTGGCGCAGATACCCGGTTAACTCCGCCACCACGAGATCGTCGTAGCCCCCGCGCTGTCGGGCCAGCGCCACCATGGCGGTGGACAGGTCGACGCCCACCAGGACGGAGGCGCGCGCGCGCAAGAGCGGCCCGCACAGCCCGGTACCGCAGCCGGCATCGAGCACGGCTGGCCGGAGCGGCAGCTCGCCGGCGATTTCCTCGACGGCTTGGCACACGAGGGCGGGCCCGCGGTACTCCAGGCTCGCCAGCTTCGCGTCGAAGTTGGCGGCGAAGTGATCGAACTCCGCGCGCACGTAGTCGTCGGCCGCACGCGGGGGCGCGTCTTCTCCCATGCACCCGGCGAGCAGGTGGCGGGCGCGCGCATCGCCGGGCGCGAGGGCGAGACACTGGCGGTACATCTCGATGGCCTCGCGGATGCGTCCTTCGATGGAGAGCGCCACGCCCAGGTCGCGGTACATGTCGGCCGAAGCGGGCGCCAGCCGCGCGGCCTGCCGATAGGCCGCCATGGCCTCCTCTCCTCGCTGCAGGTCCTCGAGCGTGCCTCCCAGGTTTTGCCAGGCCGAGGCGTGATCCGGTTTGCGGGCGATGACCGCGCGAAAGGCGGCGACGGCGCCCTCCCAGTCTCCGCGCGCGCGCAGAACCGTTGCCAGATTGCCGAGGGTGTTGGGATCGTCCGGGCGCAGGGCCAGCGCGTGCCGGTAGTCCGCCTCGGCCTCGTCGAGATGGCTCAGGCTCCGGTGCACGTTGCCGCGGTTGCTCAAGGCATCGGGGTGCTCGGGCGCCAAGCCCAGCGCACGATTGAGGAGCTCCAGGGCCACTTGCGGGCGTCCCGCCTGGTGCTCGGCCACCCCGAGGAAGGCAAGGGCATCGACGTGGTCGGGCACGATGGCCAGGATCTGATGGTAGATCTCCGCGGCTTCCGGAAACCGGCCCTCGCGATGTGCGCAAACCGCGAGGGCCAGCGCCTCGTCGAGCGTCACCTTGGCAACCTGGCCGTCCGGCTGGCGACCATGGTCTTCTTCCTTGGGCGGCATATGCGCCCCCCTTATAGCGCCAAGCGTTCCCGAGGGGCAGCCACCCCATGCCAACGCTCGGTCACGGCTGCATCGGACGACGTTTTCGCTCGACCAAGCGGCGGGAGCACTGCGGGCGGGCGCCGCGAACCGCTGGCCTTTGGTGACCTTGGACACTTCCGGGAAAGACGCGATGATGTCAGTATCCGTCACGCGTTCGCGCAAGCACGCAAGGAGGCCCCCCATGAAGCCGAGAAGTGGCGCCATCGTCGCTCTGTTTCTTCTCGCGACCTGCAGTGAGGATACCGAGGAGCGGAATTCCACCAACCTCGAGTCCGGCAAGCTGGCGCTCGGCGTGGTGCCGCCGACGGAGGTCGCGGTCTGGCGAAAGGTCGGCTCGAGCAGCACGCCGGATGCCCGCTACCTACAGGCCGCGGCCTTCGACGAAACCCGCAAGGTGGTCGTGATGTTTGGTGGGACGAACACCAATCCCAACACCGGCACCGTCGCCCCCAACCAGGAAACCTGGGAATGGAGCCTGGCCACCGGCAAGTGGACCAACCGCACCGGCACGGGGAGCGCACCGAATGCGCGTTCGGGCGCGGCCATGGTGTTCGATTCCCTGCGCGGCAAGTTCGTGCTCTTCGGCGGCCGCGCCGGCAGCGGCTCCAACTTCGAAGACACCTGGGAATGGGATCCGGCGACGGGCGGGTGGACCAATGTCAGCGCCGCCGGCAGCTACCCTTCGGCGCGTAGCCAGCACGGCATGGTCTACGAGAAGTCGACGGGCAAGATCCTGCTCTTCGGCGGCGGGCGCAGCGACCAGTATTCGTCCGATGGCAGCGGTGTCTCGGTTTCGCTCGGCGACACCTGGGAATATGATCCGGTCGCGTACAAGTGGACACTCCAAACGGTAGCCAGCGCGCCGTCGGTCCGGCATGACTTCGGCATGGTGTGGGATTCCTCGCGCAACAAGGCGGTGCTTTTCGCGGGCCTGCAGACCGACATCGCCAGCGCGCCCGGCGTGCCCAAGCAGGACACCTGGGAGTGGGATCCCGCGACTGCCACCTGGACCGAACGAACCGCCGCGGGCAGCAAGCCGAGCCAGCGCTACGGCCACGCCATGGCGTTCGATGGCAGCCGCAACAAGGCCGTGGTCTTCGGCGGCTGGGACATCAGCACGGGCGGCACCCTGAACGACCTGTGGGATTGGGAGCCCACGACCGGCGCCTGGACCCGGCGTCTGACCGGCAGCGAGAGCGGCGTCCCCTCTGCCCGCATGTACGCATCCATGATCTCGGACGACGTGGGCCTGCGGCT
>JADGRD010000737.1 GCA_017881285.1 Pseudomonadota bacterium
CGGCGCTGGCCAGCATCCACCGTACCTTGAAGCCTGGCGGCCGCCTGTTCTGTCTGACGCCCAATGCTGACTACGTCTGGTACCGCCGCGTGGCGCCGCTACTCGGGCTGCCCACCAAACACCTCTCCACGGACTGATTTCTCGACTGCGAAAGTTTCACGACGCTGCTCCGGCACGCGGGCTACGGCCGTATCGCCACTGGAGCCTGGACCTTCATTCCCAAGGGCGACATGCCTTGGCTCGCCGCCACCGCGCTCGGCGCCCTCGACCTGGTCGGCCGTGCAGCCCGTCTGTCCCACCTACGTGGCGGCCTATGGGCGTGTGCGTGGCGCGAGGCCCCGCGGCCACGCGCCAGCCAGTGCACCCCGGGTGGTTGAAGATTCTCACGCCGCGCTCGACTCGCCGTCGCGTGGACGCTCGAGCACCTCGGCTTTGTGTCTGAGCGCGAGGATGCCCGGAACGCTGGCGAGAAGGCTCAGACCGCCGAAGACAAGGGCGATGGTGACCCCTTCCGCGCCGCAGAGGCCAGCCAAGTGGTAAAGGCCCGCAACCGTCGCTTCGCGCACGCCCCAGCCGGCCATGAAGACGGGCAAGGACGTGGTGACCAGAACCAGCGGCACCACGCGAAGGGCAAGCGCGAACGGCAAGTGCAGCCCCAGGCCATGCGCGATGGTCACGAAGGCCAGGGTGTGGGTGGCGACGAGGAGCAAGGAGAGGGGCAGATGAATGACGAGATTCTTGGGCGCGAACATCGTGCGCCAAGCTTCGGACAGGAGACGCTTGATGTCCGGTGAAGCGCACCACCGCTGCCACGCGAGCACCGCCAGGACAGCGCACGCGACGACGAGCAAACCAGCGAGAATTCCCATAGCAAACGCATGGCCGGACAGGTAGCTGGTCGCCCTCCACCAACCAGGCAAGATCGCGGCAACCACCAGCCACAGCGCGAATTGGCCGGCCGCGCGTTCGAGGACGATGGCAAGAACCACACGTGCATTGCCCGCGCCGGGGCCACGCTCTGCGCGCACGGCCCGCGCATGCCGGATCCCCCTGGTCACATCGCCGAGGATGCCAAACGGAAGCACCTGATTGAGGAATCCGGCGAGGAAGTATTCGGCAAGGGCGCGTGAGAAGCCGAGCGGTGCCGAAAGCTGGCGCGCGAAGAACCACCAACGGGCGGCCGCCACTACGTATTGCGCGAGCAATATCGCCAGCGTCAGCGCGAGCCAGCCGGATTGCATGTGCCGCAGGTGGTGCCCGATTTCGGCGCGATCGACGAAATAGAGCGTGCCCGCCAGCGCGGTGACACTTGCCCCGACCTGAATCCAGGTTCGGGAGCGTTTGCTCTGAGCTGGCAGCCGCATCCAAGGCATGCGTTTACCCGGATTCGACTCTCGGCCCTCGGCCAAGGAAGTCGATCTGGTGCGCGATGTAGACCAGCTCGGCGTGATCGATCTGCCGGCGGCGCAGGTCGGCCCACGCGGCAAGCCCGGCGGGTGGGATTTCCGGATGCTGGGCAAGCTCGGCGGTGATGGTGTCGACTATCTGGCGCAAGAACTGCGCTTCGTCGTCGGGGTAGCCCATAGGCTGTGCGTGCACGACCCAATCCGAGGCACCGGCCGCCAGAAGGCTCGCGCCCGCCTTGCGCAGGTGGGCGAAGAGGTGGCGGCCGCTCCGGCTGTCGCCGGCCGGGCGGCCGTGGCGAACGCGTTCGTCCATGCTGCGATGGTAGACACGCAGGAAGAGGGCGTCGTCGGGGTGTTCGGGCTCGAGGATGGTGTCACCGTCGAAGTTGACCGTGAACCAGGCGAGGCCGCCATCGGCGAGGAGGCCGAAGAGCCGCGGCAGTATCGCCGACACGTCGACGAGATCGAGAAAGGCATTGGCGACCAACAAGTCGGCGCGCGGGAGGTTGGCCGAGTCGCCAAGAAAACCGCCGATCTCGGCGCACACGAATCGCACGGTGACGTCGATGTCAGGTTCGCCCTGAATGCGTACCGACCCAGCCTCGACCGTGCAGGCAAGTCCACGCGCCTTGGCCCAGGATGCCAGCCAGGCGCGCGCGTCCGCGAGTAGCTGGGCGTCCACGTCGAGAAGATGGTATTCGGCCCGCTTGACCAGGTTCCAGTCGACGAGGCGTGCGACCATGGTTCCAAGGCCTCCGCCGATTTCAAACACTCGGAGTGGCTCGCGCCGCGGACTCGCGAGCTCCTGGCGCAAGCGCTGGAGGACGTGCCGGTTGAGCGCCCGATCGTCGACCGTCCGCTTGCAGAGCAGGTAGCGGCTGTAGGGACTCGCGAGCATGGCAAGGCGGTGCCGGGATGGAGCTCGGCTACGGAATCGGACGCTCGTAGGCGGCCCAGGCGTTGGGTGATTCGCGCAGGCGAATGCGCAAGACCGAGGGTTGGATCGGCCGCGCGTCCGCGGGCAGCTCCGCGACGGCATCCGCCATCCGGTCGGCGAGGAACTCCGCGAGACGCTCGCTGGTCGAGGTGCGACCGGGAAAGGCGGCGTGGTCGTCGAGGTTGCTGTAGTCAACACCGGCGAGTGCCTGGCGCACGAGCGCGCGCAGGGCGCCGATGTCCATCACCACGTGATGGGCCCCCAGCGCGGTGGAACGGACTTCGACTTCCACCGTGTAGGTGGCCCCGTTGGGAGGCGTGGTGAGCGTGATGGTGGGCGGCGTCGTGTCGTTGCCGCTCGGCACGGCCACGTTGTACGTGACGTGCGAGACGCTGGCGTTGCCGGCCACGTCG
>JADGRD010000738.1 GCA_017881285.1 Pseudomonadota bacterium
GAAGGTTCTGCCGAGCTCCAGCTCGGCGCCCGAGCTGCCGAGCATCTCGACGGCGCGATCGAAGACCTCGCGCGGCCCTCCCCGGTCCGAGTCGCCGGGCGCGCCCGCCGCCAGCGCCGTGCCGAGCACGCGCAAGGCCGTGCCGAGCAGCGGCGCCGCGCCCATCTTTTCCGCCTCGCCAGCCGCCCACGCCGCGTGATCGCGCGCCGCCAGAAAGTCACCCAGCGCAAGGTGGATTTCCGCCAGGCCGCGGTCGGATTCGGCCAGAAGCCGGCGCGCACCGAACTTCTGCGCGATCAATTTGGCCGCGCGCATCTCGCTCTCGGCCGCTTTGGGCTCGCCTTGCGCCAGCAAGCAGTCGCCGATCTGAAGCGCGAGTTGGCACTCGGTCAAGCGATCACCCAGGGTCCGCGAGACGCTCCTGGCCTGCGAGAGCAGCTTCTGCGCCAGCTTGGGGTGCCCCGCCTCGCGGGTCAGGGCGCCAAGATCCAGCAACGTGAAGACGATGCCATGGGGATCCTTGGTGGCCTGGCTAATGGCGAGGGCGCGCTCGAAGCTCTGTTGCGCCAGCCCCAGACGCCCCATCTGCGCCTCGACCAGTCCGATCCAGGCTAGGGTCAGGGCTCGGCCCCGCTCGTCCTTGAGCTCGACGCGTATCGCGAGCGCCGCCCGATGGCAGCGTAGGGCCTCGTCGGGTTTACCCACCAGATAGTAGACGCGGCCGATATCGTCCAGGCTGGCCGCCACCCCGGGCCGGTCGCCGCCCAGATCGAAGAGCAGGTGCGCCATGTCGAGGTGCTGGACCGCCAGGCGATAGTCGCCGAGCGAACGGTAGACCCGCCCGATGCGCGAATGCGCGGCGCCGCCCTTGCCCGGCAGATCCAGGCACCAGGCTGCTTTGAGCATGTCGCCGAAGTGGGCGAGCGCCTCATGGCTGTGGCCGAGCCGGGCCGCGACATCACCCAGCTTGTGCAAGACTTCCATCTTGAGCAGGGATTCGTCGGCGTCGAGCAGACGCACGGCCCGCGTGTAGAGCGAGCGTGCCCGCTCGTAGTCCTGCCCCTGGCTGGCCGCGTCTGCCGCGGCGATGAAACGATGGCTGGCCCGGGGAGCATCGCCACCCTCCTCGTAGAGCACGGCGATGTTTTGGAGCTGATCGACCGGCGGCGCCTTGCTCAGGCGCGCCTCCAGCCACTGCGCCGCGAAGCGCTTGCGCCGCCGAGAGACTTCGGGGTCGACGGTGGACGCAAGCAGCATGCGCTCGTCCGCGTCCGCGAAGCGCCACGCGATCTCGTCGCCCATGAAACTAGCTTCGGCCCGCTTGAGGTATCCGCGCTCGGCGAGCAGCGCCACCATGCGCTTGGTCTCCTCGATCGCCGGGTCAGGCGCGAAGACCAGGGTCGGATCCCACGGCTCGGCCCCCAGTCGGCCGAGTGCCACCAGGCCGCCGGTCCAGAAAATGCCGCCCATGGCCGCGGCGCGGGCTAGTAGGTCGCACTCGCTGAGGGACAGCTCCGCTACACGCGAGGTGGCCTTGATTTCCGGGCAAAGCGTCGCTCCCTCGCGTTCGGCGCGATCATCGTCGAACAGCCAGGCGTTCTGCGTATCGCAGGCCAAAATGCCGTGCTCGTGATACGCGGCAAGTAACTCGACGAGCAAGGACGGATTGCCGCCCGATTCTAGGGCGGCGCGCTCGGCCAGACCAGGCGCGAGCTCCTCGGCGCCCAGCGCGGCGCGAACGAAGATCTCCATCTCGAGCGGGGCCAGGGGCAGAAGGTCGATGCGCACGTGGCTGCCTTCCGCCCGGCTCCAATTGGGCTGGCGTACGAACAACTCCGGGCGCGCGGCGACGACGAAAACCAGGGGGGCTTCGCCTAGCTCGGTGCGCAGGCGGAGGAGCATTTCCAGTGCGTCGACATCGGCCAGGTGGCTATCGTCGATCAGGTAGAGAGTGGGCCGCTTCCGCGCGTCTTCCTCGAGAAAGCGGCAGAGCACGGCGCGTGACAAGTCCCCCTGCTGCTCCGGCCGCATGGCCAGCGACTGCACGAGCGAGCTTTCCATGGACCCAAGCCCCATGAAACCGCCCAGCAGACCGGCGATCTCCGACACCCGGCGATCGCCGAAAACCGCCTGCAACTCGCCGCGGAACATGTCCACGGCGGCAGCCGGCTCCATCTGGGCCGCGATGCCGATGCGAGCGCGCAGCAACTGTCCCACCACCCCGATTGGCTCGGCGCCCTCCCCTCCGCCAATGGCGGAAACGCGCACACAACGAAACTCCCCT
Organism: Pseudomonadota bacterium; assembly: GCA_017881285.1. Classification (GTDB taxonomy): domain Bacteria; phylum Myxococcota_A; class Polyangia; order Fen-1088; family Fen-1088; genus Fen-1118. The sequence continues at coordinate 2,285 of JADGRD010000738.1, forward strand.
TCCTCCTCGACCCCCTTCTGCCAGTCGGTCAGAAGGCGGGTCTTGCCCATCCCAGCACAACCCAGAAGGGTCACGAACTGGGGCGCCTCGAATCTCACCGCCCGGTCAAGGGCGGCGTAGAGACCGCGTTTCTCGGCCTCGCGGCCGATCAATCTGTGGACTCGAAAATCGCGATTCTTGCATGGTTGCTCCGGCGTCATACCCCCTTGATAAGGCGCTTTTGGCCGGAGAGCCAAAAACCCACCAACTCACGGTACGGTGCGGCAATGGACACGTCGAGGACGGAGCCGGGCTACATACCGATGATTACGACGCCGCGTTCAGGAGCCTTGTCGCCCTGCTCGCCGTCGGTGTCGCCCGCATCCCTTTCATTCGTCCAGCCGGGTTCAGGCACGGGAAGCTCGAGTTGGGGACGATCACCGCGCCGCCGCTCTTCCTCGCGGTGACGGATTTCGTCAATGATCCATGGCTC
>JADGRD010000739.1 GCA_017881285.1 Pseudomonadota bacterium
GGTCTTGTTGTTGAACTTGGCCACGGTGAGTCCGTAGGCATCGACCGAGGTCACCTTGCGCCCGGCCACCATACGCCCGGGCGTCGAAGTTTCACCCGGCCCGGCCGGCCCGTTGGTGAGCAGTGCCCGCGTGGCGTCGAGAATCGTCAGGTGAGGAACGATCACGCGCCCCAGATCCGCGACCGCCTGGTGGAGCTCCATCGCGGTGTGGAAGGCCTGCCGATCATGGATGAGTCCCATGTGGTTCTTGAGCCCCAAGGATACGCCGGCCTGGTAGTGCGACTTGGCCGCGGGCACGTTGATGAACACGTCGGCCGAGAGGATGGCCTTGGCCACCTCGACCGACTTGAGCGCCACGCCACCCTTGACGTCGACCTTCTGGAAATCGCCCGCGGCGGCGAGCAGCTTGACCTTGACCGCCGGCAACGACGCCAGGGCGGCGGTGAGCCCGCAGCGATCGAAACACTTCTCGGGCTTGCCCCCCTGGGGGAATTCGAGAATCAGAACCTCTTTCGCCTTGGCGTCGAGACAGGCCTTGGCGATGGCGGCCACCGTGTCGGGATGCGTAGTGGTTGCCCAGGCGGGTGGATTGGGAAAACCCGCGTTGGGCTTAATCACGACAAAATCACCCTTCTTTACGAATTTGCCGATCCCGCCGAACGCGGCGAGGGCGGCCGCGACCATCTTGGCGGGATCGCTGCCGCTGACATCGACGATATCGGGCTCAGATCCGGCGAAAACCCGTCCGTATCTCAGCGTCGCTGCCGCTGCGAAAGATCCACCTACGAAACTGCGTCGAGTAATCACTTTCATGATGAGGATTCCTTGTCGGTTGTGACCGCGCTGCCCGCAGTCGTGAGAAGTCCCCCCCGCGCCGAACTCCAGGGATTGTAGCAGAGCATGGTTGATCCATATGCTATTCTTCATCCGCATTTCCGATTTTCGCCGGAGACGAAAACACGTGGCGCCCCGAGCAGGAATAACCCGACGAGAGATCTTGGCCGGCGCGGCCAGCGCGGCGGCGGCAGCTTCGGTGAGTGGCATCGCCGGCTGCTTTCCCGGTGTCGGCGGCAAGTGGCCGGAGGCCAGTCCCGATGCCTATTCGACCTGCGGCTACAACCCGCCGGATGGCGGCGGTGCCACCAGCGCCGAGGACCAGACCGCGCCCGTCGCGGGGGCTTCGACCGTCGTCACCATTCAGCGCGACGACAGCATCGACGCCAGGGGCAAGAGCCTCCATCAGCCGCAGCTCGACGTGGTGCAGAGCATGGTCGACGGTGTGTTGTCGGCCCTGGCCGGCGGTGCCGCCAATCCTTGGTCGGTCATCCTGCCCACGGCCAGCCCGTGCACGCGCATCGGCCTCAAGGTCAACTGCCTCAATACCTTTTTCGCGACGTCACCTGCCGTCGTGCGGGCCATCATCAAGAGTCTCGTGACCAACGCCGAGATCTGTCCCGGCAATATCATCGTCTGGGATCGACGGCTTGACGAGCTGACCGGCGCTGGCCAATACACCGACGAGCATCTGCAAGGGGCTCGCCTCCTCGGCACCGTCAATTCACCCAAGGATTTCCACGGCCCGGGCTACTCCCGTGAATTCTTCGGCACCTTCCAGGGCTCGACGCCGCTCCTCTCGCGTATCCTGACCGAACAGACGGACATCACCATCAACTGCCCGGTGCTCAAGAAACATAACCAGTCGGGGGTGACCGCCGCGCTCAAGAACATCTACGGCATCATCAACATCCCCGGCAACTACCACAACGATGCCAAGAAGAAGACGGACCTGCAAACCGCCTTGCCCGCCCTCTACAACATCCCGGCCATCCGCAAGAGCATCAAGTTGACCATCGTGGACGCGCTGCAGGCGGTGACCCTAGCCGACACCTCCGATCGGCCGGACGCCCTGCCCGGCCGTATCTTCGCGTCCATGGACCCCGTCGCGCTCGACCACTACGCGGTCGATGTGGTCAACCAACTGCGCGCCAAGTACGGCAAGGGCCATGTCGACGAAGATACACCCGGCATCCTTGACTGGCTGGACAACGCCTACCAGCTCGGCCTGGGAGCCAAGGAGTACAAGCTCGTTACGCTAGCGGCTGACGGTGCTGTGGACAGTGACAGCACGGACGGCGGCGCCAGTGATGACGCCGCCTTGACCCCGTGATGGGCGGCTACATCTTCGCCGCGACGGCGACCGCGAAGTCCATGGCCGCCTTCTTGGTCGTGGCGTCACCTGGCGTGTAGTCAGGCGCCGGCCCGTAGGAGGGCGAGAGCCGAACCTCGACGTAGTAGACGCCCTTGCAGAAGTTGACCCACCAGTCGGCGCCACTGTCGATGATGCGGGACTTGGTGCCCACCGTCGGCGAGGTCGGATCGGTCCAGATGCCGGCGTACAAATTGTTGCTGAGCAACGAGGTATAGAGCCCGGAAGCCTGGTCCGCGCTGGGCATCTGCAGGATGTAGAGCTTCATCGTGGCACCGGGGCCGCCGGCGCTGGGGGGAATCGGGGATTCGAGGCTGGCATTGAGATAGTTCTGCCAGGCAAAGGTCACGGGTGAATAGGGCGCTGCGAAGAAGTCCGCCGCCGCGCCGTCGATAAGGTCCGTGGTGTCCGTGACGTTGGTCGCCAGGGCCGCCACCTTTCCCGCGGTCTTCGAATTGCTGGTATCGACCGCCCAGCCCGAAATCGCGTTGTCGCGCGGCACCAGATCCGTGATGCTGGCACTGCCGCCTGTGCCGCCGCTGCAGCCG
>JADGRD010000740.1 GCA_017881285.1 Pseudomonadota bacterium
CGAGAGCCAAAGTGCCCGGGAACAGCTCGCGACGAAGGCGGGCGCCCTCCCAGCGGTGACGGCGAGCGAACCCGCGCTGGCGCCACCGCCGGCCGCGCCGCCCGCGCGCGGCGCCGCGCTGCCGGGACGCGCGGGCCGGCGGGTTGCCACGCGGACCCAGGCTCCGGGTTCCTACGGCTGGGCAGCGGCCCTCGCCGCGGGCGATGTGGATTCGATCCTCGGGGACGTCGAGCGCCTTGGACTCAAGCGCTCGCTGGGCGAGGCATCGAGCGACGATCTCTCCGCGCTCGCGGACGCGGCTCGCTACCGGCGGCAGCAGGACATCGCCCGGCAGGCTCTGCTGGCCCAGCGCAGCCGCTTCCCGGACTCGAGGCGCGCGTGCGACGCCGCCTTCCTGCTCGGACGTCTGGAAGAGTCGCGCGAAGGCGGCGGGCCCAAAGCCCTCGAGTGGTACGATCAATATCTGGAGGGAGCACCCACCGGGGCCTACGCCTCGGAGGCACTGGGACGGAAGATGATCGCTATGCAGAAACTGATGGGGGGCAAAGCGGCACGAGCGGTTGCCCAGGAATACCTGGAGCAATTCCCCACCGGGGCCTACGCCGGTGCCGCGCGGGCGCTTCGCCAAACGCCGTGAACGCACCCCCGGCGCGACGCCTGCTTTGCGTGGGACTGGCGCTCGCCTTGTGGACCGTGACGGAGACCGCGCTGGCCTCGACGGTGTTGCTGGTGCGGCCGCCCAATCCCAGCCGCGTCGCTTCGGAGGCGCTGGTGCGTATGCACGGCGAGCTGGCTTCGGCGGGATTCGATGTCTCGTTCGCCGCGGCCATGGTTGGCGTGGATGCGCGCGCGTCCCTGGAAATGCTGGCCAGCGGCCCCGGCGTCGATGCCGTGGTGGCCATTCTCGGCGACAACTCGCCGGATGCCATCGAGGTCTGGGTGGTCGACCGAGTGAACGGCGGCTCCGTGGTCAGGCGCACGCCCTACCAGACCGGGGGCGAGCACGACGCGGAGGTGCTGGCGATCCGTGCCATCGAGCTTTTGCGCGCGAGCCTCCTCGAGGTCGAGCTCGCGGGCCTGACGCCGCGCCCGCCGGCCCAGGCCAAACCCGCCGAAGTCGCGCGCGCCGTCGAGCATGCACCCGAGCCGCGCGACGAATCACGCTGGGGGCTCGAGGTCGGCGGCAGCGTGGTGACGAGCTTCGACGGGGTCGGCGCCGCGGTCGTGCCCTTTCTGCGTTTCGACGGCGCGATTGCCCCGTGGTGCGTGGCCCAGGCCACGTTCGCCGGGCTGGGCACCCGGGCGCGTGTCGGTTCGTCCGAGAGAACCAGCGAGATCTCCGAGGAGTTCGCGCTGGTCGGTGCAACCTTTCGCTGGCGGGCGCACAAGGACGTTCGTCCGGCTCTCTCGCTCGCGGTGGGCGCGCTGCATACCTCGGCCGAGGGGCACGCGGATTGGCCGTACGACGAGCAGACCGCCGCGCAGTGGTCCTTCCTCGCCGACGCGGGTGTCGGGCTGCGGCTGGCCCTGGGCACCCGGTACGAAATGGCGATCGAGGCACACGCGCAACTCGCCCAGCCCTACCCGGTGGTTCGCTTTCTCGGTGCCGACGTGGCGTCATCGGGACGGCCGACCCTCCTGCTCACCCTCGCCCTGGTCGCCTGGCTGTGATGCCCATGCCGGTCAGAAGCGGGTTTCCCTACCGGCGAGCGCTCGCGGCGCTGGCCCTGCTCCTCGCAGCCTGCTCGGCCGGACCGATGGCTGTGATCAGCCTCGAGCCCAACAGCCTCCAGCTCGGGATGGTGGCGCACTGGCCTTGCGACGCAGAGGGCGGGGTCGCGATGGTCGACAGTTCAGGCAATGGCCACGACGGAACCTTGAGTGGCGTGACCTGGGTCGGCGGCCGTTTCGACGGCGCCATGCATTTCGATGCGGATGGCTCGGTCACCGTGCCGTCGTTCCCCCAGGCTACCGCTAGCTGGAGCGTCGCCCTCTGGTACCGGGCGCCCGCGGGCGACTACGGCGACAACTACCTCACGCTCATCGGCAACGAGCATGCCCTCCTGGGTGGCTGGGAGATGAGCGTGCTCCTCAGCTCGACAGACAGCGAATATCGCTTCGCCTACCCGATCGGCGGCGATGCCGGAAACGCGTTCGAGCATTTCGAGGCCCAGGGTGTCGAGGTGGACACCTGGGTACACCTGGCGGCGGTGGTGAACGGCAAGACCATGCGACTCTCCTTCTACGAGAACGGCGCCCTGGTCGGCGGGAGCGCCCTGTCGCATCTGATCCAGCCTGGGAACGATGCGCTTTCTCTTAGCCGGTGGTCATCGTCGCACCACTACCTCGTCGGGGACTTGGATGACATCGTGATCTTCAACCGCGCGCTGGTGCAGGCCGAGGTGCAAGAGCTCCGCGCCCAGCCGGCGCCGGATGCACGTTGAGCCCCTGACGAGGCACTTGATCTGCCTCTCCAAATCGAGGAAGTAGTGGGGGCCGACCTACGCACGCAACGAGGAGAGACATGACCATTGCCGTAAAATTCGGGGGAACTTCCCTGGCCGACGCGGCCCAGTTCCGCAAGGTGGCGGCCATCATCAAGGCCGACGCGAATCGGCGCGCGGTGGTGGTGTCGGCGCCGGGCAAGCGGCACAAGCAGGATCCCAAGGTCACGGACATTCTCCTTTCCATCCACGAGATGGTTTCGCGCAGCATGGATCCCGGACCGTCGCTCCTGTTGCTGCGCGGCCGCT
>JADGRD010000741.1 GCA_017881285.1 Pseudomonadota bacterium
GGGCACCCCTTTCAAAGTCTTGAAAGATTCGTTTCTGAAGCCGGGAGCTGCTTCCCAGAGGCCGCGCAGCGGCCTTATCGCCTCGCCCCGCGTTCACGCGGGGAGAGGCCGACGCGCGAAGCGCGGCTGGTGAGGGGCAGAAGCAGCGGCCTCTACCTCGGGCCCCTCACCCGCCGACGCGGACGTCGGCGGCCTCTCCCCGACGGGGAGAGGCGCGGATCTAGGCCACCACCAACACCTTGAAAGGGGTGCCCTGAGAGGGTTCCCAAGCCCTCCCGCGATGGTGCGCAGGCCAGCAGGCCGTGAGCGAAGCTCGCCAGCTCCCCACGCGCCTCAGGCCGCCAGCGCCGCGCCAAGCGGCGCGCGCAGGTCGTCGGCCAGCTTGCCGCGGGCGTGATGGAGGCGGGACATCACCGTGCCGATGGGGCACTGGATGATTTCGGCCATCTCCTGGTACGAGCAGTCCTCGAACTCGCGCAGAAACACGGCCTGGCGGTGTGCGGCTGGGAGCCTCTCAACGGCCGCGCGGACCAGCTTCTCAATCTCGTAGTCTCCGAGCTCCGATTCCGGGGTCGCGGGGTTGGCCGGCTCGAAGGCGGCCACCGCAACGTCGTCTCTTTGCTCGGGGCGCTCGACCATCTCGGCGCGGGCAACGGTCTTGCGCATCAGATCCAGGCTGGCATTGGTGACGATGCGGTGGACCCACGTGGAAAACGACGAACGGCCTTCGAACGAGGGCAGCGAGCGCCAGATCTTGAGGAAGGCTTCCTGGATCGCGTCTTCCGCGTCGTCCGGGTTGTGAAGGACCCGGAGAGCGGCCGCCATGGCCCTGGGTCGCTGGGCGCTCAGGAGCTGGTCGAGCGCCACCCGGTCGCCCGCCTTGGCGGCCGCGAGCAGATCGTCCATTGGCTCGCTGGGCTCGTCCATGCCAATGACGTCTTGCGCAAGGATCAGTGAGCCATGTGCCGCCTCTTCGGAGCCGGTGAGCGCATTTGCCACCCCGGGGTGTGGCACTTCTGCGCTCTGGCGCTCGAAGTTTTCGTCTTTCCGGGCAGTTAACATGGCTGAAACACCGCTTCTGCAATCCTGGGACCGTTAGAGATTGAACCTCTGTTCAGGTAGAGGAATCAGCTCCGGTCGCCGCAGGTGGGTTCCCCGGCCACGGCTTCGGCAGGGGCTATACTCCGCTTGTCGATGACCGACAGTGAGCGGATCCATTCGTTTCTGCGCCGGGCGCGCGGGCGCGCTCTGCTCGAAACGGGGATTCGGACCGGTGCCCACGCGCTCGTGACCTTGATCCTCGCCGTCTTCGGGCTCGCGCTCGCGGCGGCCATGGCCGGACCGGCTTCGTCCTGGCCGTATGTCGCCTTTGGCGCTATCGCGGCTTGCGTCGCCGGCGGCGGGGCGCTCGGTTGGCTGCGCCCCGCGCGCGCCTTCGCCGAGCCGGCCACCTTGGCCCGCATGGTGGGTCGGCGCCACCCGCCGCTGGCCAGCGACCTCCTGTCCGCGGTGGAGCTCGCGGCCGCGCGCACTGGGGACGCGGAAGCCTCGCCGGACATGACCCAGGCCTTCTACGGAACGGTCGCGGAGGCCGCCGGGCCTCTCGTGGTCGAGGACCTTATCCCGCTCGATCGCGCCGTGCGCGCCCTCTTCGTCGCGGTGGTCCTGCTCTTCCTGATGCTGGCCGGGGTTCTGGCCTTTCCGTCCTTGCTCGGCCGCGGCCTGCGCACGCTCTTTCACACTCCGACCCTCTTCGAAGGGGCGCAGGTGGCGCGCGAACCGCTGGTGGGGGACGTGCGCATCACCTATGACTTTCCCACGTACACCGGCTTGCCGCGCCAGATCATCGAGGGCTCGACCGGCGATCTGCACGCCGTGCGCGGCACCCGCGTGCAGCTCGAGATGCGTCCCCTGCGCTCGGCTCGCCAGGCGCGGTTGCTTCTCGGCGACAGTGGCCAGGCTGGCGCGCTCGCCGCCGCGCTCGACCACGGCAAGCTGCAAGCCACGCTCGCCCTGTCCGAAAGTGGATCCTACAGTGTGTGGCTCCAGCCCTTTTTCGGCCGGCCGCTGCGCGAGGAGCGTGCCCATCGCATCGTGGTCGAAAACGACGAGCCGCCCGAGGTGGACGTCAGCGGGCCGGCGGATCGCCTGGAGCTGACCGCGCCCCGGCCGGTCGAGGTCGCCTACCACGCGCGCGACGATTTCGGCCTGGCCGAGGTCGCCCTGATCTACCGCGTGAACAGCGGGCCCGAACAGCGCACCCTGCTCAAGAACGCGCAGGGTGCGCGCGAGGTGCGCGGCACCACGACCTTCGAGCCGGCGGGGGCCATGCTCACCCCGGGCGCGCAGGTCGCGTATCACATCGAGGCCAAGGATCGCGACGAGGTCTCGGGCAGCAAGGCCGGCATCTCGCGCACCCTCTACCTCGTGATCCAGAACCCGCGCGGGGATCTGGAAGAACACCTGGCGCGCGAGCACGAGGTCCTCGAGGGACTGATCGGTTCGCTGGGCGATCGCATCGAGGTCGAGCGCGCCGACCACCAGTCCGCGGCGGAGCGGCTGGCGCGCCTGCGCGAGCACCACGAGAGCGAGCAGGCGCGGTTGGCCGATCTCGGGCGCTTGGTCGAGCAGCAGCGCCACGCGGGCGACGCCAGCAAAGTGCAGGCAAGCCCGCTCGCGGCCGCGGCGGCCCGCTTGGCCAGGCTCATGCGCGACGAGTCCGAGTCGCTGGCCGGCTCCGAC
>JADGRD010000100.1 GCA_017881285.1 Pseudomonadota bacterium
AGCCTGTTGGTGAAGGCCGAGACCGGTCCTTGGTTCAGCATCGCCGCGGCCGCGCTGTTCGCGGCCGGTGTCATCCTCGTTCACGCGTACCACGAGCTGTGGCGGGACGAGATGCACTGCTGGGTCCTGGCGCGCAACTCGCACGGTTTCTGGGACCTGCTTACGGGTGTTCGGCGGTACGATGGTCATCCGGTTCTCTGGTACTACCTGCTGTATCTCGTTTCGCGTCTATCTCGATCGGTTGTCGTGCTACACGGCACGACGATCGTGATCGCTGCCCTCTCGGCCTACCTGTGGCTCCGTGATGTGCCACTCGCGCGCGTCCTCCGCGTTTCGCTGCTCGCGACCTATCTCTTCTTCTTCGAATACAGCGTGCTGTCACGTTCCTACACCCTGGGCATTCTGTTCCTCTTCCTGTTCTGTCGCGTGTACCAACGCCAGCGATTGCGAGCTCCGCTCTTGTCGATCTTACTGGTCCTGCTCTCGCTGACCAGTGCCTATGGTGCCCTGATCGCTATTGTCCTCGGGCCAGTTATCTATCTGCAAAGCCTTGCGGATATCCGCCAAGCCAAGGTCGAAGGCAGGTTGCAGCGGCGACAGGTGTTCGATCTGGTGTTCGGAGGTGCCATCCTGGGGGCTGGATTGTTGTTTGCGTGGATCACGACGTATCCACCGCAGGACAGTCACTTTTCCGTGCCCGGGATGCTGCGACGGGCGCGCATCTGGCCTACCCTGCCGCTGCGCTACTGGCTGGCCAGTTTTCCGCGATGCAACCCCGGCAATGGATCGTGGATGGTGACGGCTGCGGTGGGAGACGATCAGGCATGGCTCGCTCCCGTGTTGCCGGAGATCGCCATCGCGCTCTTCCTTCTGTGGCTGGTGGCGTTGCGCAAGGCGCCGCTGTTGGCACTGGCCTATGGACTGGGCGCTCTGATGATGGCTGGGTTTCAGCACCTCGAATACGCCGGGTCTATTCGACACTGTGGTCACTACTTCGTTCTGTTGATTGCCTGCATCTGGCTTTCCGTGAAGCAGCCACACCTCGAATCGCCCGGGCGACTCCTGTACACGCTCCTGTCCATGACTCTGGCGGTACAGGTGGTAGCCACTACCGCAGCCGTGTCGGCCGAAGTCAGGCTGCCGTTCTCGGGCTCGCTCGAGGCTGCCCGATTCTTGCGTTCACACGGCTTGGCCGACGCCCCATTGGTGGGCTCGTTCGACCATTCGGTCTCCGCGGTGACCGGCTACTTGGACCGGCCATTCCGCTCGGCCGAAAGTTACGAGAAGATCACGTCGGTCGTGTTTTCGCATAGGCAGTGGCCCATGGGGGCTCCGCTGGAACTGCCATTCGACATCGCGGTGATTGAGGCCAGGATGGCCCATACGCCCGCCATCGTCATCCAGAATGCTGGCATCGGTCCCTACAGCCTTCCGAAGGCGACGATTGAGCCGCTCTACGTTACCCAACCAGCAATTGTCTCGAATGAGCAATTCTGGATCTATCGCGTTACGCCATCGAATCCTTGATTGGGCTCTCGAGGACCCACCCGCTCGCCACGTGCGCCAGCTTGGGGACGTTCGCAGAAGCCGTGATCTCTATAGACGCACTCCATCACGAGTTGCCCGCTAGCTCCACTTGGCCGAAGGCGCCCTCCAGATCTGGAACCGGACTATCGATAGCATGTACAATCGCAGGAGACGTGTGCGTTGATCGGTAACCGGCATCCACCCGACGGCATGAGATCCTAGCCCGGCCCGCCAAGGGCGTTTCACCCCACCCAGGAGACCCGATGACTAGCTCTTTTCTCAGTTCGCGCTGCGCAGGCTGTCCCTTGCGTCGCCGTGATTTCCTCCGCCAGGGAGGCATCGCGGCCGCTGGCGCGCTCGGAGCGCTGGCCGCGCCTCGCTGGCTCCACGCCGCCCAGCCCGTCGGCAAGACGCGCATTCGCATCGTCTATGCCCTGCACGCCGCAAGGCAACCCGTCCCTGACTGGCCGCATAAGGGGTTCGATTTCAAGCCCGTCATGGAGCGCATCCAGGCAACCCTGGCTCGCCAATGCACGGGGCTCGAGTTCCTTCCGTCACTGGCTAGCGGCCCGGAGCAGGCCGAGAAGATTCTCTCCGAAGACCAAGTCGCCGGCGGCATCGACGGCTATCTCGTGTATCAGATGAACGGGTGGAACCGGGTGGTCCAGACGATGGCGACCTCTGGCAAGCCGACCCTTTATGCCGATTTTCAATACGGTGGTAGCGGCGGTTTTCTCACCTACAATTCCGTTTTCCTCCGCGACCAGAGCCCCAACGTCGGGTTCGTGGCGTCTTCGAATGTCCAGGATCTAGTCGAGGCAGTGCGGTGCTTCCAATCGGTGAAACTCGGCGGTTCGGTCTCCGACTTTGTCGCCGCGACCGCCCGGCTTCGCCGAAAGCGCACGCCCAAACCGGGCAATCTGGCCGGCAAGAAGGATGAGCTGCGCTGTCTGGCGGCGGACGAATGCATCAAGCGCTTGCGCTCCGCCAAGATCCTCACCGTGCGCGACCAGACGGCCGGCATCGAACCGCCGATCGCCGGGATCGCGTTCCAGCGCATCCCCTTCGCCGAGCTGAATAGCGCCTGGGCGACGGCGGCCAAGGATGCGTCGCGTGCGGTCGCCGACCGCTGGCGAAAGGAAGCCCAGAAGATCGAGGACGTGGACGATGCCACGCTGGAAGCCTCGGCGACCATGTACGTTGCCATCAAGAAGCTACTCGACAAGCACGGTGCTAGCGGCATCACCATCGACTGCCTCGGGGGCTTCCACGACAAGCATATCCATGCCTACCCCTGCCTCGCTTACCACGAGCTGAACAACGAGGGCCTCGTCGGAGGCTGTGAGGCCGACGTGTTTTCCGCCGCGACGATGCTCATCGGCGCTACCCTGACCCAAGGCCGGCCAGGTTACATCTCCGATCCGGTCATCGATACGGCCAAACGCCAGATCATCTACGCCCATTGCGTTTCCTCGAACAAGGTGTTCGGGCCCGCGGGGAGGACGAATCCCTTCCAGATTCTCACCCACTCCGAAGACCGCCAAGGCGCCTCCGTACGGTCGCTTCTGCCGACGGGCTACTTGACGACGACCGTACAATTCGACGCGGAACGGAATCGAATCCTGTTTCACCAGGCCAAGGCCGTGGCGAATGATCCCGACGATCGTGCCTGTCGCACCAAGCTCTGTGCAGAACCGGTGGGGGACATCGAGAAGCTCTTCACGCAGTGGCACCAGGGTGGCTGGCACCGCGTGACCTTCTACGGCGATCTCAAGGAACCCATGTATGCCCTGGCACGAGGGCTGGGTTGGAGGATCGTCGAGGAAACCTAGGCCGGTTCGCGAGATGGTCAGAACGGCCAGCTCGACGGTGGCATCAGGCGGTCAACCAGGATCCGTTGCACAATCCTCGGGTCGAGCCGCGACGCTGGCTCGCTGGCCGGGTTCAGTTGCTCGAAGTAGACCTGCTCGACATACCAGCGATTGCCGTCGGTATCCGGAAACCAGGTCGCGACGCAGAAGAAGCCGACCAGTAGCCAACCCGCGAGGCCTGCGGCAGTAAACAGCGAGCGGCGCATTTCCACGGCCAGCAGGAGCGCCGCCACCACGATGGCGAATGGCAGCGCCACGGCAGCGATCGGCGACAGGAAATGCATCAGGTTGGGTACGACCAGGCCCTTGAGCAGCAGTGGCATGGCGAACGAAGCCCACGGAAAGGCGTAGGCCTCGGACACGAAAGGAAACACGAGAGTCGTGAGCCCGACCGCGGCGACCGAGGCGCCGAGCAGCGGCGCATCGAGGAAACGTGGACGGCCGAAAAGCAGCAGATAGGCGAGGAAGGGCATGGCGGGAACGAGGTAGCGCGCACCCACGGTCCAACCGCCGTGCCAGTCGGAGAATCCGGCGTAGACCAGCAGCAGCGCCAGGGGCGCGAGGAGGAGCGACCAGAACGCCGCCGACTCGAGCCGCCGGCGGGCTGCAGGAACGGCTGCGAACGCAAGTACCAGAACCGGCGAGAAGACGAGCAGGCCCTTGCTGGGATCGAGAAGCAGGCGAGCCCCAATCGCGGCCGAGGGAAACCGTACGCCCCATAGTCCTGACTGTCGCAGTTGCCGGTAGTCGGCCCAGCGTTCGAACGACGACGAGAGGGCGAAGGCGCTGCCGAACGCGACGTAATTGTAAAGGGCAAGAGCCGCAAGCAAAGGGAGCGTGCCGGCGAGGAGCCGCAAGCCGGACACTAGGCCGTGGCGGCGCACGGCAAAGATGGCCAACACCACGCCGGGCACGGCGGTTGGGTAATCGGAGATCGCCGCCAAGCCGATGAGCGCGCCCGCAGCCAGATCGCGCGTCGGCGCGCGTAGGCGCGGCTCGGCAAACAGCAGTAGCCAGGTGCCGAAGAGGGCGACCGCGGTCAGCACGTGCGAGAACAACAACAGACCGTAGGCGAATAAGGGGGTGCCGAACAGCATGGCGGTCAGGGCGAAAGCGATGCGTGGCGCGGCGATGCCTACCCGCTGGGCCTCGCGAATGAAAGCCAGGCCGAGAAGCAGAAGTGGAATGGTGGAAATGCCGAGACGCATAGCGGTCAGCGTCTCGCGTAGGTTGTCGCGATTGGGCGGGCCAACCAAGGCACGAGCGAGCGCATACGCCGGTACCGCCACGAGTGACCCTCCCGGCGCCTTGTTCGAATACAGATGACCATCGCGTAGCGCAAGATCCTCGACGCGGTCGCCGAGCAGGCGGGGCAGATGACTGACCTCGAAGGAACCCTGCTCGACGATGGAAACCGTCAGAGCCCACCGGCTGAGCTCGTTGGGCGACGGGAAGTGCGGATACAGCGGGACCACGAGCACCGACAGAATCCCGTACAGGGCTAGTAGCCACAGGGCGCGCCGGGGCCACGGCGTCGAACCGCGAGCGGCCACCTCGCCCGTGGTTGACTCTTGGTTCGCTGTCTCGCTCATCGAACTGGCGCCCCGGACGCGCGTCTCGGGTGCGTAGCTCTGCGTGGGGATTCGGCCGGAGGAGATGACACCGCGGCCGATAGTATCATCCCCAAGCAGCGGATGCGCCTTGCTTCACCCGACTCGCCACCCTCGGCGACCGATCGGGCATCGGGCGAGGGATCGGCGGGGATCGCCGGACGCCCTCGCCCACGCCTGGCTGCCCTACTGGTCCATGTTCTTCTGGGTGATTTGCCAGGCGCTGTCCGTGCAAAGCTTGCACGAGGCCCCGTAGAACCACGACCTAAGCTCGGGATCGCCCATGAGATGTACGCGCATCCAGGCGGTGACTGTCGTCTCGACGGGGCTGGGCTTGCTGCCGCTGAAGGTCATCCAACTACCGTGATCGACACTCAGATACTCCGCATACATGGCCGGCAGGGTGGTGACGGCATTGATTGCGCTCTGTGCGCCGCTGCATCCCACGAGCGTGTCCTGTCCGCCGCAGAAGAACATGGCCGGTCCGTGCAGGTTTTTCTGGGCCGAAGCTCCTTCAATCGGCACACTGGTCGTGATGTGACTGTCCGCAGAGACCTGGGTGGTGGCCATGGCGCCCTGCGAGTGGCCGGTCGCGCCGATGTGGGTCGTGTCGATGCGATGGTACAATGCGCTGGACGCGGTATCGTTCTGCTCTAGTACCCAGGTCACGCCCACGAGCATCGGTGCCGGATTCCCTTGGGCGACGTTCGTGCTGTTCGATCCAATCACGACGAACCCATGCGACGCCAGATTGTTCAGCAGGACCTTGTATATGGCCGGAGTCACATTCGTGCCGTTGCCCCAGGTGATTACCGGATGGCAGAGTCCGCCCTGTGCCATGTCCTTTGGCCGGAACATGGTGAACCGGGGCGCGGTACCGCCGTCGGGGGCGGTTCCGGCCTGCGGACCAACCTCGTTTTCGGTGACCGTAGCGAACGGTCCGGCCGTGGAGGGATCGGCCGTCGGCCACGTCCCGATCACGCAGTCCCCGCTGGTCGCACCAGCTTCCGAGGTTCCTCCAGCGTCGGTCTTCTCACCGCCTGTTCCCGCCCCGCCGGTTCCGGCGTTGGTACCGCCCGCTCCCCGGCCACCGGTTCCGACAGAGGTACCGCCCGTTCCCCGGCCACCGGTTCCGGCAGTGGTGCCGCCCCCGCCCCGGCCACCGGTCCCGGCGCTGGCTCCACCGGTTCCGCTGGTCGAGCCACCGGCTCCCTGCACGCCGCCGGTGCCTTTGAAACCGCCTGAGCCGGGCGCTCCACCACTGCCGGTCGCCCCGCCCGAGGCAATCGGCGCCGTCGAGTTGGCACCTCCGGAGCCAGCCGGACCTCCGCCGCTGCCGCCCAAGGCCGAACCGCCGGAGCCCGCCGGCGTGCTCGTGGTTCCGCCGGAACCGCCGCCACCACCCTTGGAGTTGCTGCAACCCCAGACGAATACGCCCAAGATCGCGACCAGCAGAAACTTCTTCGAAAGATCCCTTGTTCTCATCGCGGCATTCCTCCGTGCAGATAGGCAGCGTGGGTGACTCGTGAAACCAGCTCACCCATGGAATGGCCACGACCATGCTTTTTCATCACGCCAACCCGCATGCTCAGGAATGTGTGCTGGATTATCTAATTAATTCGCGAACATAGACGACTTGGGCGCTCGCACAAAAAGCTTGCCGCAAGGAATCTGCACAGAAGACGCCGCGGATGAGGCAACCATCAGAAGCCGTAGTGTCCAGAAACTCAGTGCGGCAGCAGACGCGAGTCCCGGAGATCTCAATCCCCGAATCCCGCGGCACGAATTCATGCGAGGATTCGCGCGATGATCTTCCGGACACCACGGCATCCGCGGCGCGTGGCAGAGCTGGCGGCGGCCGAAGACCGGCACCCCGGGGTTTTCTTCCCCGGCAACTTCTACTACAACGCTGGCGTGCCCGAGTTGGTCAGGCGCTCCGCGAAACTCGCCGCCCGAATCGCGGCGTTAGTGCAATGCCAATCGTAGGCAGGCAGTTCAGTGCGCCCCATTTTCTCCCCCGGCGTGGTCGCTCTTGACACTGTCGCATCGCCCCCGATAATGGGCGCCCGCCGAACATGAACATGCCTCAGAAATCTCGAGCCTGGTCCTGGGATGGGCTCAAGCTCTTCTTCATGGGCTACCTCACGCTCTTTCTAGAGCTAGCCCTGATCCGCTACCTGGCCGGCAATATTTGGAACCTGGGCTACTTCCCCAATCTGGTGTTGATTGCTGTGTTCATCGGCATGGGCGTCGGGTTCACCTTGCACCACCTCTTCTCGCCGCGCACCTCTCGCGTGCTGGTTCATTGTGCAAGTCCAGTGTTGCTGGGCCTCGTGATCTTTGTTTACTTCAAGCACCCGACCGTGCCCGGCTTCAAAGCCTGGGAGGGCAACCTGGGCGGCGATCTCTATTTCACTGCTACGCCCGATAGCTCCGTGCAGCAGACCTACGCAGCCTTCGTCGTCTGCATGCTGGCGGTCATCATCGTCTTTGCGCTCATGTCGCAGCGGACAGCGAAGCTGTTTCGGCGCTTCCAGCCCCTGACGGCCTATACGCTCGACATCGCAGGCTCCTGCGCGGGCATCGCCACCTTCATGGTCTTGAGCTTCCTGACTGTGCCGGCCGCTGTCTGGTTCGCCATCTTCGCAGTGGCCCTCCTGGTGCCGGTCGGCGGGTCTTGGCGTCTGCGCTGGCTACCGCTGCTGCCCGGCGCGGCGCTCGCCCTTCTGATCAGCAAGCAGGACCAGAGGCTGGTTGCCGATCCGCAGTACCAGGGCCCGGTCGAGTCCTATTGGTCGCCTTACCAAAAAGTCGAGTACGTCAACCTGCCGGGCAATCCGCGCCGCATCTTCGTCAACGGTGTCAGCCACCAACACATGGAACATCCGGACACGCTGCCGCGTTCCTTCTATCAGCCGATCTACAACTCGAGAACCGAGGACGCGTCCGTCGGCCCCTACCGGAACGTCCTGATCCTCGGAGCGGGTTCGGGCAGCGACGTCACTGCGGCCCTGATGAACGGCGCTGAGCACGTCGATGCCGTGGAGATCGACCCCGTCATCGCCCGGCTCGGCCTGGCCCACAATCCCTACCGGGCCTACCAGAGCCCCAAGGCCAACCTGGTAATCGATGACGGGCGGGCGTTCCTGACCCGCACCGATCGCCGCTACGACCTGATCGTCTTCGCTTTGACCGACTCAATTGTGAAGGTCAGCTCGATGTCGCAACTGCGTCTGGAGAACTACCTGTTCACCGAGGAGTCGGTGCGCCGCGCCTGGAGAGTCCTCCAAGAGGGCGGGGATTTGGTCTTCTACAACTTCTACCGTCAGCCCTGGTTGCGCGAGAAGATCGAGGAGCTCATCCACAAGGCCAGCGGCGTCTATCCGCGGCCCATCTACCAAAGATCTGACTTCGTCGTCCTGGCCACGCGCAAGCTTGCCGGCTCGGCTCCGGAGGAGCTCCGCAGCCCGATCCAGACGCCCACCGACGACTGGCCGTTCCTCTATCTCAGAAGGCGCGGCATACCTAGCGTCTACCGCTACGCCATGGTCGGCATGCTGCTCTTCGTCTCCCTCTACGTTGTGATCCTGCAACTGGCAACCCGCAAGAAGGAGCAACTGGCCACGCCTGGTCTACTGCCGCTCAAGCTCGCCTTCGTCTTCATGGGCATCGCTTTCCTGCTGCTCGAGACCAAGAGCGTGATCCAATTCAGCCTTCTGTTCGGCACCACGTGGCTCAACAACTCGCTGGTCTTTCTGGCCGTGCTGCTCTTCGTCTTGGCCGCCAACTGGTTGGCCACGCTGATCCGTGACCTGCGTTGGATCTGGATGATCTACGGCTTGCTGGTCGTCTCGTCGCTGAGCACCTTCTTCTATCCGCTCGGCAACCTGCTCGGATTCGAGAGCCCATTCGTCCGTTTCCTGCTGGCCAGCGTGCTCACCTTCTCTCCCATCTTCTTCGCGAACCTCATCTTCAGTCTGGCCTTTCGCGACCAGTTGGTGGCTGAGCACCTTTTCGGCTGGAACCTCATCGGCGCCACGTTGGGTGGGGTGTCCGAGTATGCCAGCATGGCCTTCGGCTACCGCGTCCTGGCGGTCATGGTGGCCGTGTGCTACACGGTGGTGCTGGCATTGCTGATCGCTTGGCAGCGCGCCAACCACACGGCCA
>JADGRD010000742.1 GCA_017881285.1 Pseudomonadota bacterium
CTTGGCGAGCTCATCAACGACCTGCTCGACCTGTCGAGAATCGAGGCCAAGGAATTTCGCCTCAGCATGGAGAGCCTGGACCTCGCGGCGCTGGCAGAGAAGACCCTGGCCGCCTTCGCGGAGCGCGCGTCTTCGCGGCGGATCGGGTTCTCGCTGTGCATCCCGGTGGAGTTCGCGCACGCCGCCGGCGACCGGAACGCCGTCGATCGCGTGCTTGCCAATCTCGTCGACAACGCTCTCAAGTACTGCTCCGAGGGCGCCAGTGTTGCGATCGAGGCCCGCGACGCCACCAGCAAGATTCAGGTTCTCGTCTCCGACAGCGGGCCGGGCATCGAGGCCAAGCACCTGCCTCGCCTCTTCGAACGATTCTATCGCGTGGATCCCGGCCGCTCCCGTGACATGGGTGGAACGGGGCTGGGGCTCTCCATCGTCAAGCATCTGGTCGAGGCGATGGGCGGCGAAGTCAGCGTCGAGAGCACGCCCGGCAAGGGCTCGACCTTTGGGTTCACCCTGCCGCGATCGGCCTAGTCGACCACGTGCTCTCGATCAAGAAGGACCCATCAAGCCCGGCCGTGACGCCCAATCTCGCTCATGTGCAGGATGGAACCTATCCCTTGTCGCGTCCGCTGTACTTCTACCTTCGCAATGGGCCGTCAGGGGCCATCGGGACGTTCATTGATTGGGTGCTTTCGAAGGAAGGGCAGGACATCGTGACCAAGGTCGGCTACTTCCCGGTCAAGTAGCTTCGCTTGCCGTTTCGCGCGCTTTTCTGGCGTGGGAAGTCGCGAATGTGGCACGCGCCTCCCGAACGAGCTCCTATAATGGCGTGCATGACACGGTACGGTGCGCGCATATTGCCCTTCTCCCTGTTCCTAGCTGCTCCGGCAGCCATGGCCCAACCCGCGGCGACTTCCGCGTCCGCCGCGGAGACGCCTGCGCCCACCGCGCCGGCCGAGGTGGCCCCTGCCCCGCCCACGCCTCCGGCTCCGCCCGCGGCCGGGGCCACGCAGCAGGAAATCGAGATGGCCGCGAAGCTCGCGGCGCTGGAGGCGAAGGTCGCTGCTTTAGAGGAAAGCAACAAGGCCAACGAGGCCGCGATTGCCAGCGCGTCCAAGCTGAAGTTCTCCGGGTACGTGCAAGGCCGCTACGAGTGGCACGACGGCTCGATCAATGGCGCCACGTTCTCGAGCTCGGGCACGCCGACGGCCACGAACACGAACCGCTTCCTGGTCAGACATGCGTACCTCACGACGCAGTACACGGGCACCAATGCCGAGTACTTCATGCAGCTCGACGCCAACACCAAGGACGGGTTGGGATTCAAGGATGTCTATGCGTCGTTCCTGGACACATGGACGCCGGTCAAGATGAAGCTGTCGGTCGGCCAATTCCGGTACCCGTTCGGATACGAGTTGCTCCAGTCGGACGCCGACCGGGAGATGCCGGAGCGCGCCCCCATCGAGAAGTTCTTTTTCGACGGCGAGCGCGACCGCGGCGTGCGTCTGCAAGGCAGCTACGATTTCTTCAACTTCGCGGTGGCCCTGGTCAACGGCACCATCTTGACCTACGACGGCAAGAACACCATCAATCTCGCCGCCAGCAAGGATCCGTCCGCGACCTACTATCCGTTTGGCAGCAACGATCCGAACCAGTTCAAGGACTGGGTGGGACGCCTGGGCCTGGACCTGGGCTACCTCGTGGGCGGGCTGTCCGGCTACTTCGGCAAGGGGCTCTACATCAGGCCGCCGGTGGCCGCCACGGCCACGGCTCCCGACGTGGAGGCGACTCCCGACAGCCGCTACAAGTACCGCTTCGGCGCGGACGTGCAGGGCTACATCGACATCCCCAGCGTGGGCCTGCTCGCGCTCAAGGGCGAGGTCATCTACGGCAAGGACACCGCCCGGCAGTTCCAGGGCACGCCGGCCAACCCGTGCAATTCGAGCGCGACCTGGGGCTTCATCCTGACCGCAGTCCAGAGCATCTCGGGCAAGTTCGGCGTGGTCGCGCGCGTCGACATGAAGGACACCCTCGCAAGTTCCATCTCCTCCGACAGCGCTTGCGCCAAGCCGAAGAGCGATGCCGAAGCCGACCGCGTGATCACCACCGGCGGCGGCCTGCTCTATTACGCTTCACCCAACATCAAGGCAACCGTCACCTACGAGCACCCGACTGAACAGGGGGTCAACAAGAAGGGCAACGACTTCGCCATGGGCCAGCTCCAGGCCAGGTTCTAGCTACGCAAACACACCCAGGCAAATCTCGGGGCGAAGCAAGCCGGGGCTCGCCCAGTTTCAATTCTCCCGCCTACAGGCGGGACCACCACGCAAGTGAGCCGAAGCCGGAGTGGGAGAACCAGCGCTCGTGCGGCGGGGCCGCCGCGGCGCCTTCGTCCGACTCGTCATCATCACCGTAGTCGGCATCATCTTCATCGTCGTCATGGTCTGGAAAGGTCCAGATCAACTTCGGACTCTCATTCTTGCTCTCGGGCACTGCCGCGGACGGATTATTCATAGGCACCTCCTGGTTCTTCACCCTCGAAGGTAGAAGCTCAAAGTGGCGGCACCGATGCGAATCGGAGACAACTCTGATCCAATCCAACGAAACCAACTCGGGGCGGCCACGACACCAAGCCAATCAGACTTCGCGAAAGAAGAAAGGCTGTCACACAAATGTCACGGGGGCGAGGTGCAAGTGACATCTTCGTCTGCCACCATTCGTTCGGTATGAACGCGGCGCCCC
>JADGRD010000101.1 GCA_017881285.1 Pseudomonadota bacterium
TCAACCCTTGGGGATCAGGCGCGCCATGATGACGCCCTCGATCTTGCGCACCTTCGCGACCGTCGCCTCGCCGAGATCGCCCTCGACGTCGATGATGTTGTAGGCCAGTTCGCCGGCGCTCTTGTTCATCATGTCGGCGATGTTGATCTTGTCCGCGGCCAGCACGGTGGTGATCTGGCCGACCATGTTGGGCACGTTGGCGTTGCCGACGACGATGCGCGCCCGCCCCGTGGTGGGCATCTGGCAGGCGGGGAAATTCACCGAGTTCTTCACATTCCCAAGCTCGAGGAAGTCCTTCATCTGACGGGCCGCCATGATCGCGCAGTTGTCCTCGGCCTCGGGCGTGGAGGCGCCCAAGTGCGGGATAGGGATGACGTTCTTCTCATCGAGCAGATCGTCCTCGGGGAAGTCGGTGACGTAGCATCCGACGGTGCCCGCCGCCAGTGCCTCCTTCAGATCCGCGGTCTTGACCAGCGCTCCGCGCGCCAGGTTCACGATGCGCACGCCCTTCTTCATGATGGCGAACTTCTCGCGCCCGAGCATGCCCTTGGTGGCGTCCATCAGAGGCACATGCAGCGTGATGAAGTCGGACTGGGAGAGCAACTGGTCGAGGCTGGTCGCACGCTTCACCGTGCGTGCCAGTCCCCACGCCGCTTCGATCGAGATGTACGGGTCATAGCCCACGACGTCCATGCCGAGGGCCAGGGCGTCGTTGGCCACCATGACGCCAATGGCGCCCAACCCCACCACGCCCAGCTTCTTGCCCTTGATTTCCGGGCCGCCGAAGTCGTTTTTGCCCTTCTCGACGAGCGGGCCGACTTCCTTGCCCTTGCCCTTGAGGCCACGCACCCACTCCACGCCGGGTATGATCCGCCGCGAGGCAAGCAGCATAGCGGCGATGACGAGCTCCTTGACGCCATTGGCGTTGGCGCCCGGCGTGTTGAACACCACGATGCCGCGCTTGCTGCACTTGTCGATGGGGATGTTGTTCACCCCAGCGCCGGCGCGGGCGATCCCCTTGAGCGAGGCCGGAAGCTCCAGCGCGTGCAAGTCCGCGCTCCGCACCAGGATCCCATCGGGATTCAGAATCTCGGATGCAATCTCGAAGGAATCGCGCGGTAGCTCATCGAGTCCGATGGAAGCGATTTTGTTGAGCGCCTGGATCTTGAACATGTTGTTTGCCTCGCGGTGAAAATGTTGCCCCTGCTCCCTTGCGGGCCGTATCCTGCTAGATAATGTTCGGCACGTCTAGTCGCGTGAGGAGCCGGCGAGCTTCGCTCGGCGCGAATCATCGCGGGAGGGTTTGGGAACCCTTCGAGGGTTCCCATCCTTACAGGTATGATGGGTGCCAATGCTAGCCGTGATGGTGCTGCTGGTCGCCGCTCCCTTCCCTTCGGGTGACGAGGGTAACGGGGGGTTGGGTGCGATCCTGCCGGCGGAGCCGCTGGTTGGCGCGTGCGACGAGCGAGAACCCCATTTCGCGCCAGCGTCGCGCGAGCGCAGCAAGAAGGAGCTGTGGCTGATCGAGAAAGCGCGGCGGCCCTCGGTGCGTACCGAGGAGGCAGATCTCGTGCCCAGGCACCGGGGCAGAGAAGTTGGCAAGAAGGCCCTCGCCCCCAAACTGGAGGCAGAGGCGCGGCTGGCCGAGACCATGCTTCCCGTGGGTAACCGCATCCAGCCCATCGCGACCCTCTACAACCTCTGGAACCGCGAAGCCATGCCGCTGCTCGCAGGCCGGCCGTACAAGAGGCCGTTCCAGCTCTTCCTGCGCGATCACTACACCAAGGAGTCCACCCGGTCCGACACGCGGCTGGCCACGGTTCTCGCCGCGGCCGCGCTCAAGTTTCACTCACCCCGGGTCGAGGTCGTGTCCGGCTACCGCTCGCCCAAGTACAACCTGATGTTGCGCAAGAAGGGACACCAGGTGGCGCGCGAGAGCCAGCACATGCAAGGCACCGCGGTCGACTTCCGCGTTCGTGGCGTGACCACCGAGGCCCTGGGTGAGTTCGTGCGCGGGCTGCACGTGGGCGGCGTCGGCTACTACCCGCGCACGCACTTCATCCACGCGGACACGGCCAAGGTCCGTTACTGGACCGGGGGCTAGAATCTGCCGGACCAGTGCAGCGACAGTCCGCCTTCGGGGAGCACGTTCACGGCCACGTCGCTCGGTTCGCTCGGACGCACGAACATGAGGACAGCTCCGGTGACGACCGCGGCCGCACCCACCCCCATCAAACCATACGACAGATAGGCAAGGGCCGTGGCATTGCTGCACGCTGATTCCGCAGCCGACTGGTTTTCCTTCTTGTATTCCGACCGGCAAGTGTCCATCTGGCCACGCGCCAGCACGTTGCTCAACACTCCTCCGAGAACCAGCACCGCGCCGCCTCCGGCCGTGATCCAACCTATCCTGCGATAGTTCCTCTGCCGATGGCCAGTCGTGCTCGACACCCCGGACTCGGACGTCGGCGGCTCCGGCACCATGGCCGCATCCGGAAACGATTCCTCCTGGGTCTTCTCCATCAGGTGTTCCAGGGGAGGTTCGTTCCTGCTCCCGCCCAGCCCCCTGTCGCTATCGCGCACCTTGGCCAGACGATCCTTCAGAGTCTCCACCCTCTCGCCTATCTCCTTGGCGTCCTTCGCGTCCGGCACCAGCAGCAGGTACTGGCCGAAGCTCGCGATGGCGACCTCCAGATCGCCGGTCTTTTCCGCGAGTTGGCCGATGTTGTAGGCGGTGAACCCGTGCGGTACGAACATCAGCGAACACTGATAGTCCTTCATCGCGGCGACGTCGTTGCCCGCCTTGGCTTCCGTCTCGCCCTTGGAAAACCATTTCTTGGCCAACATCCGCCGCAGGCCGGAATCCTCCGGAGCGTCCCTGGGGCATTCCTCCGCACGCACGGAGCTGGCGGCGAGGAACACGGCAAGGACAGTGGCAACGCGTTTGATCATCGTTCAATTCCCCAGAGGAGTTGGCTTCACACGCATAAGGGCCGCCGGCTGCGAGGCGGGGAGAACCCCCAACCTGATATTTTGTCACCGCAACGCGCCTAGATTCAACAGGCATTTTCGTTCCCCGGCCCCAGTGAGCTCGGGCTACCTTGCCGGCCCCGCCTCCGCCAAGGCGCGGGTCACCAGACGCTCGTACACGTCGACTGGCTCCAACCCGCTCACCAGGTAGCCATTGACGAGAACCGCCGGCACCTCGGCGATTTCTGCCTTTTGGGCCGCCTCGACGTCCCGCTCGACCGCGTGCCTGTGCCGGTGGGAATCGAGCGCCGCGCGGAAGCGCCGGCCATCCACGCCGAGCTGGCGCGCCAGCTTTTCCAGGTTGTCGCGCCCAAGACCACCCTCCGACTGCGCCGCGAAGAGGAGGTCGTGGTAGCGCCAGAACGCAGCGGCCCCCTTCTGCGCGAACACCTCCTGCGCCGCCTCGGCGGCCAGTGCGGCGTCCTCGTGGAAGACGAGTGGGTGGTTGCGCCACACCAGCCGCACGCGGCCGGCGAACTGCTTTTCAATCTCGGCGAGTTTTGGCATGAGCCGCAGGCAGTGCGGGCACTGGAAGTCGCCGAAGATCTGGATCGTCACCTTGGCCCTAGGATTGCCTTTGCTTGGGTTGTCCCGGGTAGGCCCATCGACCGTCTTGCTCTCGATCTCGTCGGGCGGCTCGGGGGTGTTCGTCATCGCCGCGTAGAGGTGTGCGCGTTCCTGCCCAGCCTCGAGCATGTCCCGCGCCCTGGCGAGCTGAGCATCGATCACCGCCACGAAGACTTCGGCCGGCATGGCGCCCTCGATGCGGCGGCCGTTCACGAACGAGCAGGGAGCTCCGCGCACCTCCAGCCGCTTGGCCAGTTCCCAGCTCCGGTCGAAGGTGGCCTGGAAACGGTGATCGGCGACCGCTGCCGCCACCTCGAACCACGGTAGCCCGAGGCGCGCGGCGACGGCCTTGAGGGCCGGCTCGTCGAGAACATCCCCGGTTTCGACGATCGCGTCGTGCGCGCGCCAGAAGCCGTCCGGGCCCTTCTTGACCGAGGCAAGCCGGGCGAGCACGGCGGCGGGAAGGGCCTGACGATGAAAAGGCAGCGGATAGTCCTTCCACACGATGCGCAGGTCGGAGCCGTACGTTTGCGCGAGCGCGGCCAGCGTGGTCTCCAGGCCCTTGCAGAACGGGCACTCGAGGTCGCTGAAGAGCACCAGTGTCACCAAGGCGTCGGTGGGGCCACGGGCCGGGTCGTCCCGTTCCACCGGCACGCTCCACGTCTTGCTGTCCGAGGGCGCCAGTTGCGGCGCCGACTCCGGCAGCGGGTCCGCCGCCACGACGTTGCGGGCGCACAGCCGGGGATAGACGCCTCGGGCGGATGTGCCGGCGGCGAGCAAGTCCCGCGCGGCCGCGAGCTGGTCGTCGATGACGGCGCGGAAGCTCGCCACGGGTTGGGCTCCAACCAGCGCCACGCCGTTGATACGAAAGACCGGCGTGCCCCGAACCTCGAGCCGGCCAGCCAGCGCCAGGTCCTCGTCGATCTTCTCCTGCTGCCGCCGGGCCGCGATCGCCTCTGCGACACGACCACGGTCAACCCCGGACGCGGCCGCCCACGCCAGGTAGTTCTCGGCCGAGAGACTGCGCTGGTTCGCAAAGGCGAGGTCGTGGAACCTCTCAAAGGCGGCGTATCCGCCCAGCGCGAAGACGCTCATGGCCGCCTCGGCCGCCGGACGGGCGTTGGGGTGGAACGGCAGGGGCAAGTTCTTCCACACCAGCCGGAGCTGCCCCGGCCCATAGGCCCGCTTCAGCTCCGCGATGGTCTCGCCGACGTGTACGCAGAACGGGCACTCGAAGTCGCTCCACTCGACGATGGTGACGGGCGCGTCCGGGCTGCCCCAGGTTGGATCCCGGTCGGTCACCGGCACCGCAGCCTTGCCGTGGTCGGCAGCGGCGTCAGCGGCGGGCGCCTTCTCTGGCCTGCTCTTCCGTGCACCGGGGAACTCGCGTCCCCGCGCACCCCCACCTGCGGGTCCCGGTCCAGAGGATACGCCACGCCCCTGCCCCGCGGCACAGCCGAGCAAGACAAGTCCCAAGCAGGAAAAGCTCCAGGGTTTCACGCGAGAAAAGGTCTCACCAAGGCCCAAGCTGGACGCCGGACGTTGTCTTCGCTGCGGCCGATTCCGCACTGCGCACCCAGCGCGGCGTCTCGTCGTCGCCGGGCAAGCCCACGAGCGTCTCGTGCGGACGGAACGCGGCCTTGTAGTGCAGCGACTGACAGTCGAGCACGCAGTATCCGAGATAGACATGCCGCTGGCCCTTGCCGCGCGCGAGCTCCATCAACTTGAGGATGTTGGCGATCCCGGGCGAGATGCGACGGTAGGCCGGATCGTAGAAGCAGAAGATGGCGCTCCAGGCGCGCGGCGTTTCGTCGCAAATCGACACCATCATCAGGCGGCCGTCGGCCTCATCGTCGTAGTAGGCAACCTCGCGCGCGAAGGACGTGGCGAAAGTGAAGCGCAGCCAGTAGTCCTTGGCGCTGAAGGACGCGGGCTCCCAGCCGCGCGCCTTGACGCGATTGCGTTGCCAGGCGTGGAAAAGCGCGAGGTGTGCCCGATCGAAGGTCGGCTCACGAACCACGGCGCGCAGGCGGCGAGCGCGGCGCTGCACGCGCCGCTGGCTGCGGCTCAAGGTGAACTCGCCGGCCAGGATTCGGGTCGACAGGCAAGCCGTGCAGGTCCCACACGCGGGCCGGAACCAGCCGGGGCCGAAGTGGCGCCAGCCTCGATCGAAGAGCTCATCCGCCTCCCCAGGCGTCACGTCGAGCAGCACGCGATGTTCCAGCGACGCTGGTACGCCAGGTAGGTAAGGACACGGGCGGGCATCCTCCACACTGCGATGAAGAAGGCGGGCCATGCACCGCAAAGCATGGCAGATAGAGGACGCCCTGCCCAGTGGCGAGTGACAGTAGGAAGGCAGGCTACCCCGCCACGGCCACCGTCAGTACGTGGTTCGCCTCGCACCGCCACACCACGCGAAGCAAGCGCGACACCGGCGGAGCGGGCGCCTCGACGCCTACCTTCACAGCCAGAGGCTGCCAACCGGCGGGGCATTCGAGGAATGGCTCCCCATGGAGGTTCACCGCAATGCCGCGCGTGTCGAGGCGCAGACCGAGTCCGAGAAGCTTGAGCACGGCCTCCTTGGCACTCCAGATGCGGGCCACGACCTCATCAGCGGCTTCGCCGCTCGACACCACGAGCTCGGCCTCGCCGCTCGTGAAGAACTGCCTGACCAGGGCCGGGTCGCGCGGTTCGACGGTCTCGATGTCGGCCCCGATACGTGCACCACGGTCCTCGGGCACGGCGGCCAGGCCGACTTCGCTCCGATGCGAGATGGAGATCGGGAACTCCCATTCGCCCCTCCCCTCGACGAGCACGAAGGGCTCGCCCGAAGGCCGGTTGAGCACGCTGATGCCGGCCTCCGCCACGGGTTGCGGCCCGCTCAGCTGCCGCACCAGGCGCTTGGCCGCGGCCCGGCCCAGCAGCCACTTGCGCCGCCTGGGAAGGAATTGCAGCCCCGCGAGGATCGCGTCCTCGCGCGAGCTCAAGAAGCCCGGCCAGGCCTGGCCCGAGTCGAGCAACGGGTACTCACTCGCGCGGACCAAGACGTAGCGAAACATCAACCCGCCACAGAGCGGAACGGACCTGCCTCTTCCTCGGGCAGCGTGCTGGGCATGCGGGACGTCCGGTAGCCCTCGATCTCGACGTGAACCCGTCCCTCGCCGTCGCGCACGCGCGCGCCGAAGACCAGGCCGTCGTCGCTGGCGGTCACCTCCGCGACCAGGGGACCGCCGCCCGGGGTCGGGTCGCGCACGATCACGCGATCGACCCCAGCCGGTAGACCGAGCTGCCCGGTGTGCCCGATCTCCCACACGCCGGCGGTCTGGAAGCACAGCTCGATGAGCCGCGGCCCCACCAGGCTGGTGTGGCTCGCGTCGGTCGTGTCGAGCGGCAGATCCCCAGTCATGCAGCCGATGACCTGGTTCTTCCCGGCGGCCTCGACCCGGTCGAGCACGCGGTAGGCCGGACCGTGGAAGTACACGCGATAGATCGCCTCGCGCCCGATCTCGGGCTCGGTACGATCGAAGGCTTGGACGTTGCGAGTTTCGGCCGGCGACGGAGCGAGCACGACCACGCCGGAGAAGTGCAGCTTTTCTTCCGGCTCGCGACCCACGATGTTCTGCACCGAGGAGAGGGTCGTGTACACGCGCACGCGGCCGACATCCCCCTGCCCTTGCCCTCGCGCGGGCGCGGGCACGGCGCGCGCGCGCACGATGGCCGTCCGGGCTTCGTTGCGGTAGTACTTCATGGGCGCGAGGAAGCGCAGGTCTTCCAGGCCCACGACGTGGTGGCTGGGCACGAGCAGCCACGCCGCCTCGGCGAAAGTTTCGATGCCCATCACCCCGGGCAAGACCGGGATGCCATCGATGGCGTGGTCGTGGAGGAAGGGCTCGACCTTGGGATCGAGCTTCATCTCGGCCACCAGCCCGGCATGCAGATCGTGGCTGACGTTCGTGAAGGGCAGCGGCAGCGACTTGGCCTTGCCGCTTGCGGCGAGGCTGCCCTCGGGGTCGAGGCCGCCGTCTGGATCGAAAGGCTCGAGCAGGATGCCCAAGCGGCGCCCCACCACGGCCTCGCCCGAGTAACCGCAACGAAGGGCATTGCGGATCACGGGCAGGCCCTCGGCCGGATCGAGCATGTCGATCCCGGCGCGCTTCATGATCTCGGGGATGCTTCCTCGGGTGGCCATGCCGATGCCACCCCACGCGGTCCAGTCGAGCGCGATGCCGAGCGCGTTCGGCCGCGTGGCGGCCCACCAGCCCACGGTCTTGCACATGAAGTCGTTGCCCGCGGAGTAGTCGGCCTGGCCAGCGTTACCGAAGCGGCCCGCCACCGACGAGAAGACGACCAGCGCCCGCACGTTGACGTCGCGCGTGGCCGCCATCAGGTTGAACAGGCCGTCGGCCTTCACGCGGAACACGAGGTCGAATTCCTCGACGGGCTTGCGGTCGAGGGAACGGCTGCGCTCGAGGCCCGCCGCGTGTAGGATCACGTCGAGCTTGCCGCTCTGCTGGCGGATCTCCTCCACCACGGTCTTGACCGCGCTGGCGTCGAGCACGTCGACTTGCCGGTAGAAGGCGCGGCCACCCGCTTCCTCCACCGAGCGCAGGGCTTCGAGGATACCGGCCTGGCGCTCGAGATCGAAGAGTTTCTCCTCGACCTGCGCCGGCGTGGCGCGACCCTTTTCCGCCTTCAGGCGCTCGAACACGTCGCGCTTGGTGCCCTCACGATCCTTGACGACCTTCTCCAGTAGTGGCCGTTCACTCTCAGGCGGCATCTGGCGCGCGTCGAG
Source organism: Pseudomonadota bacterium (assembly GCA_017881285.1). Taxonomy (GTDB): domain Bacteria; phylum Myxococcota_A; class Polyangia; order Fen-1088; family Fen-1088; genus Fen-1118. Next base: position 8,390 of record JADGRD010000101.1, read on the forward strand.
CAGATAGAAGGTCCCGCGCGAGGCGGCCGCCAGATCGCGCACGATGGCCACCGTGATGGCGCCGGCCCCGCCGGTGACGGCGAACACCGAATCAGGGCCGAGCGCGAACGGTGCCTTTACGTCGCTGGGCACGGTGGCCATGACTTGCACGCCTACGGTCACGCGCAGGCCGCCCTGGTAGCCGATCTCGATCGCGCCGGGATCGCGCTCGGCCTCGTCGAGCAGGGCGCGCGCCACGCCTTCGCCGGGCATGTCCTCGGGGAAGTCGACGGCCTTGACCATCGCCAAGGGCCGTTCGCGCTTGGTGGCCTTGACGAATCCGACCACCGCGCCCCCCAGGGGATTGCGCGCGCCGCCCGGACTGTAACCATGGTGGCCGCCCATGCGCGTGGCGGCGATGAGGAAGACGCCGGGATTGGCGAGAGCATCGTAGAGGCCGCGCACGGCGCCGTGCAGAAGCAGCAAGCGATCGCGGTACTGCTTGCGGAATTCCACCAGATCGATCTCGCCCAGCGAGGGGCAGGGATCGAGCGAGGCCAGGAAGTAGATGCCCGTGGTCGGGCCCTTGGCGGCCCACTCGCGCAACTTGTTTTCGATGTCGGCGCGCTCGGGGCGTGCATCGATTCGCAGCACCTGTACGGAACGCCTCTCGAGCTCATCGCAAAGCAAGCGCCCGGCGCCCTCATGGTCGGCGACCACGACGACACGGCTGCCCTTCCCCAGGTGCACCGCGGTGCGCTTGCACGCGGCCAGCGGCGGCCGCAGGGTCAACACCGGCCGGCGG
>JADGRD010000743.1 GCA_017881285.1 Pseudomonadota bacterium
AAGGACCGGACCTCGATCAGGACAAGCTGGAGCTGCCCGGCCGGCAGAGCTGCGTGACCGACGTGGAGGGACGGCCGCTGGTCCTCTTCGAGACCGAGTTGCTCATGCGGCGGGCCGAGGAGGAGAACCGCTCGGTCAGGTTCATTTCCGCCGTGCAGCCGGGCCGCAGCAGCCGGTCCGCGGCATAGCGGAATCTGCAACGGATGTTCCCGCGAGCTCCTCGCGCCTACGCATCGCCGACCGCGTTCCCGCGACCGTCGGAAGCTCGCTCCCGATTGGAGCGGCTCACCGCTTCGCCGGCCGCGATCACCGTCGCAACAGACCGTCTGACCCGTCCGAGAATCGGACGCCCACCAACCATCGGGCGCGGTTGGCCGAGACCCATGGTGGGTGTCCACCAGTCCCGCTACCCCGCTCGCCCAAGCGCCAGATGCCATCTGGCCGGGGGGCAGTCCGCCCGGGTACGAGCGACGACGACCCGAGCAGGGCACCTTGCACAAAGTCGTCCGCGAGAATCTGCAGACCCTCCTCTCCGCCGCCGAGCAGGGCTTCGCGGGCGCACGCTGGCGCTGCTGCCCGACTTCGTCCGCGCCGAGCTGCAGGACTACCTGGGCTGTGGACTCCTGCAACGAGGCTTCGCCCTGGTCGCCTGCAAGGGCTGCCAAGAGCGGCATCTGGTCGCGTTCAGCTGCCGCTCGCGCTCGTTCTGCCCGTCGTGTATGGGCCGTCGGATGGCCGCCATCACCCTCAACCTTCTGGCCCACGTGGTTCCTCGCGTCGGCCTGCGACAGTTTGTCTTCACCGTGCCCCACGCCTTGCGCGCCAGGCTCGCCTACGACGGCCGCTTGCTGGGGGCGGTCTCGCGCATCTTCGTCGATTCCATTCTGGGGTGGTACCGCCGCCGCATGGAAATCGAAGGCGCCGCCCGCGGCCAAAGTGGCGCCGTGACCGTCGTGCAGAGGGTTTCCGCCGACTTGAAACTTCATCCGCACCTTCACGCGGTCGTGTTGGATGGAGTCTTCGTGGCTGGTGCCGGAGACGGCAAGCCCGTGTTCCACGCCTTGCCGCGCATCTCGGATGTCGCCGTGGCGGACCTGCTCCAGGTCATCCGCGCTCGGCTTCTGCGCTACTTGCTCCGGCGCCACGTGGTCGAGGACGACGGCGAGGGGCAGACCCGCTTCCTCGCCGATGACCTCGCCGAGAGAGAGCCGGCCCTCGCCCAGCTCGCCGCCGCCGCCGTCTCGGGCCTGCCGCCGGCCGGCCCCGAGCTGCGCCGCAAACCGCTCACCGTCGTCTTGCCCCCCGCAGATGGCCCCAAGGTCGTGCGCCCGCTGTGCGTCGAGGACGGTGGGTTCTCCTTACACGCTGCCACCAGGGTCGGCGCCGAGGACGACGTCGGGAGAACCAACCTCCTCAAGTACGTGCTACGGCCGCCTATCGCCCAGGAGCACGTCACCTTCACCGAGGAAGGCCTGGTCGCCATCCAACTGAAGAAACCCTTCCGGGATGGCACGGTTTCGGTGGAAATGGATCCCTTGTCCCTGGTCTCCCGCCTCGCGGCCTCGGTCCATCCGCCGAGGTTTCACTCGATTCGCTACGGTGGGGTTCTCGCCCCGCACGCAAAGTGGAGGCCCTTGGTGGTTCCGCCGCCACCGCCCGAGGCCGCTCCCGCGCCAGGCGCGGAAGACGCTTGCCACTCCCTGCCCATGGCCAAGCACCCCAAGCCACGACCGGCCACCCATCGCTGCGGCTACATCCCTTGGCACGTGCTCATGCGCCAGCTCGGTATCGACGTCGAGACCTGTCCGCGCTGCGGGGGCAAGATGAAGATCATCGCGCTGGTGCGGGACCCCCAAAGCATCGCCCGCTACCTGCGCCACCTGGGCCTGCCCACGGAAGAGCCGTCCATGGCCCCTGCCCGCGGACCACCGTTCTGGCAGAGCCGCGTCCTGCGCCGCCGCTACGGCGAGCCGCCCGACGCGGGCCAAGCGTAGGCGACGCCGAGGCAGCCGAGGCCACCCCGTTCGCCGTTCGTCGGCGGACAGGGCCACCTCTGCCTTGAGACGGAAAATCAGCCCCGAGGGGCCTGGGTTCTCGTCGGAATTCAGCCCTCCGCAGCCCCTCTGGGACACCTTTCTGGCCTTCGGGCACCAGGCTACGACCACGCCCAACACGCCCGGACAGCGTTTATAACGATTACGGCCCGGCGAATGTTGCCGGAGGAATCGCGGCCGTTCATCCAGCAATCGTCCACGTTCACGTATTGGTAGCCGACGTCCTTCATACCACTGTTGACCAGGGCATCCGCGGCGGCCTTGATGCGCGACTCGTCGATGTTGCATGCGAAGGCGTTCCACGAATTCCAGCCCATGGGAGGCGTGGCCGCGATGACGCCGGGATTCGCGTCGGGGCTGCCCCCTGCTGCGTCGCTGGACCCGGCGTCGTTCCTACCACTGCCGCCGTCTCGACCGGCCGAGCCCGCGGCACCCGAGCTGCCGCCGGTAGCCGCGCGACCTGCCGTTCCACCCAAGGCCGAGCTACCACCCACGGCGGTCGCTCCGCCGCCCGAGCGTTGCAGCAACCCGCGCGGCACGACGAGTGTTGAGGCGGGATCGACGGTGGGCGGCGGTGGATCGTCGGGCTGCTCGTGTGGGCTCGGGCGTTGGACGCGAACTGCGAGGGGCCCGGCTGCATTTTCGCTGCTTTGCCTAGCAATTGTGGCGCGCCGCCGCAGGC
>JADGRD010000744.1 GCA_017881285.1 Pseudomonadota bacterium
GCGCGAGTATAGCACGGGTTCGCCGCTCCCCACCCGACGCGAGCCGCCAGGCTGTACCATGCCGGCTGGCCGTGCCGACGTGGCGGAACTGGCATACGCGCTCGACTCAAAATCGAGTGGCCGTGAGGTCATGCGGGTTCAACTCCCGCCGTCGGCACCATGCCCCCACCCCCAGCCTGTTCGCGGACCCGGTTGGCGCGGGCTCAGCAGTGGAAACCGCCGCCGCCGTTGCCGCCGCCGTTGCCGCCGCCGCTCGATCCGCTGCCGTACGCCGACGAGGCGCCGTTGAGACCGACCTTCACGGCGTTCTGATACTTCTGCAGGACAGCGGTGCTACCTACATCCGGCGTCACGTTCGCCGCGTAACCCCTCGACGAATTCAGCTGGTACGTCTTGAGGTTGCTCGTGTGGATCTTCGCGGCCACTGCGGCCAGCAGCGGAGCGTCGGCCCAATCCATGTTGGTCCAGATTGTGCCCTTGACGGCACCCAGGACACTCGTGATGTTCGGCGCGATCTCGCAAGGATTGAGTTGGTCGAGGAGCGAACTCAGAACCAGCTGCTGACGTGCCGTGCGGAAGGTGTCGGAGTCATGGGCGACCACGTGGCGCAGACGAGCAAACGCCAGGGCCATTTCGCCGTGGAGAGTCTGGACGCCCTTGGGGAAGTGGAGACCGTATAGATGGACCGCCACTGAGTTGGTGTACGGGGAGCCGGGGATCTGGCGCACGTCGTACGGGCTGTTGATCTTGAGGCCGTTGGGCGCGAGGGCGTCGATGAGGTTGACGAAACCGAGGAGGTCCACTACGACCGTGCCGCTCATGGGGACTCCCATGAGTGCGCCTATGGATTCCTCGACGGCCTTGGTGGCCCGGGCGAAATAGTTGCCCGGATACGGATACTTCCCGGGATTCACAAAAGCGGCGTCGTGCCACATGTAGTCGATGATGCATTCCGACCCTGAGTTTCCACAGCCGAGCTTCGCACTTGCCCCGTAAGCCCTGAGCGCTGGGAAGAAGTGGTATGGGTACGCGTTCCAGTCGGTCTTTCCGAGGGGCACGTTCATCAGGTTTCGAGGGATGCTGTACATCGCCGAGCGCCCGGTCGACAGGTCCACCTGCAGCACGATCATCGTGTCGGTGCGCAGGTCGACCACGCAGTTCGGCTTGGTCGGGTCGCACTGCCCCCCGGGCCTGCCGATGCCGGCGTCGCCGCCGATGAGGAGGATGTAGAGCGTGCAGTTCCGTGCTGCCCAGCCGCTCGGGTCGGTGCAGGCGGGTGGAACCGGATACAGGGTCGTGTCGCCCGGCGTTGGCGCCGCCGAACCAGGGGCGGCCGGCGTGTCCGTCGGGTCGGGCGCCACCGAGGTGCTTGGGTCGGGACTGTCCACGCCCATGTCGAAGCTCGGGATGCTGTCGCCGGGCGAGTAGTCCGCGATGCATGGCCCGTTGGCATTCATGACGCAATTCAAAGTCTGCTGAGTCTGCAGGTTGACCGATGCCAGGCCGGCGTGGATGGTCACGGTCCCCAGGACCAGGACTGCCACGGCGCCCGCGCTGAGCCACCTGGTTGCCCCCGGCCGGACCGGCCGGAGCTTGGCGGCCATCATGTAACCGTCCGCCATCGCCCAGAGGTGATAGACGAGCGCGACCAGATCGAGCAACAGGAGACTCGTGAGGACCTTGGCGCTCACGAGCTCGAAGAGCGCGGAACGGTCGAAAATCACCAGCAAGAGGACGACGAAAGTGACGGCGAGCGCCGGTAAGGCGACTATCGCGCCGCGACGGAACTTGTGGATCGCCACATGTCCCAAGCCCGGCATCAGCAACGACAGACCGGCAACGACGGCCGGGATTTGCGCCACCTGCCCGATCGCGCGGAACACCAGCTCGAGCGCCACCTGCACCCCGGACAGTGCGTTTCCGGCAGCAGCTTTCCGCGATCGAGACTTAGACCTCATTCCCATGAACCTCTTCCTGGGGGTGGCTGCGCCATCTCGTGGCGTTCGCCTGGTCGCAACTATGCACGATTCGCGGTGGTGGCGGTGTGGCCGCTAAGACGCCCTCTTAATCCCGCCTGTTACGAAGGTCGGGCTCCGGAAAGCCGGGCGGCCCGATCGCGCGCCTCGAAGGCACGACGATCTGCAGAGAGCAGCCGCGCGAATTGTAGCCGGGTCGAGAGCTTCGGGCCCAGGACGGCGGATACCGCGGACCTGTCAGAACCAGACGACGCCGCTCGCGGTCGCAAGCGCAACGACGACGGCCACGAGCAGCCACGCCACCACGAAGACGGCGATGACGAGGTTGCGGTGGCGACCCCGAAGCAGGCGGCCGGCAAGCCCGGGCGACGGCTCCCCCGGCCCCCTCGAGTCCGTGCTCATGCCCGGCGCCCCGTCGAAATCTCGAGGCGGACGAGGCCCTCACCGACTCGGCGCTGGACTTCGGCAAGAAGCTCGGAGTCGTAAGCCACTCCGCCACGGACCTCCATCGGCAATGTGTCGCCGCCGTGTCCGGGCAGGTGGAATACGACCCGCGTGGCCCCGGGACGTTCCCTGAGCATCGTCCTCAACTCCTCCATCGCCCATACGATGCGGTCGGTGTCCGCGCCTCTTGTGAAGCGTACCTGGAGGACGCCGCTCTCCGGGGCCTCAAGTGGTGTCGTCGGCGCGCCGGACGCACGGGCCGCAACGGCCCGCGCCTCGTCCGGGAGCGGCGGCTCCTCCCGATCCGGGGAAAGG
>JADGRD010000102.1 GCA_017881285.1 Pseudomonadota bacterium
AACCGTGGGGACTGGGGGGGCTTCCGGAACGGGAGGTGCGGCCGGGAACGGTGGCACCGTAAGCGCGGGCGGTGCCACGGGTACGGGCGGCGTCGCAGGCACAGGTGGCGTCGCCGGAGCGGGAGGCACAGGCGGCTTGGGCGGTGCAGGTACGGATGGCGGCGTGGGTGGCAGAGGCGGCACGACCGGAACCGCCGGCACAACTGGAACCGGTGGTGCTGGTGGTAGGGGTGGCACGACCGGAACCGCCGGCACGACCGGGGCCGGCGGCGCCGGGGGTAAAGGTGGCACGACCGGAACCGGCGGAGTTGGTGGCACGGGCGGCTCGACGATGGTCGGGGCCACGCCGCCCATGGGTTGGAATTCCTGGAATACCTTCAACTGCAACCCGAGTGAGTCGCTGGTCAAGGGGATTGCCGACGCCATGGCTTCGAGTACGAGCGGCATGGCGGCGGTTGGATATCAGTACGTGTGCATCGATGACTGTTGGATGAGTGGCCGCGACTCGAGCGGAAACCTGCAGGCGGATACCTCCAAGTTCCCGAGCGGCATCGCCGCACTGGCCGACTACGTCCACGGCAAGGGGCTCAAGCTGGGAATCTACGAATCGCCCGGCGCCACCACGTGTGCGGGCAAAACTGGAAGCCAAGGACACGAGACACAAGATGCCCAGTCCTTTGCCAAGTGGGGCGTCGACTACCTGAAGTACGACCTTTGCTCCGGACAAAGGAGCAGCTTTGCGACGATGAGCAATGCCCTCAAAGCTACCGGCCGCCCCATCTTCTACAGCATCAACCCGGTCTACGGTGGGGGTTCGTGCGTACCGCCCAACTGCGAGGTCGATGAGGTGAAGTACACGAACATGTGGCGCATCGGCTTCGATATCACGAACACCTGGGCATCGTTTACGGGCCTTATCGATACGGACAAGCCGTTGGCCCAGTACGCTGGCCCGGGACACTGGAACGATCCCGACATGCTCGAGGTAGGCAGGGGGATGTCCGCCGATGAGGATCGCTCACACTTCGGCATGTGGGCGATCTTGGCAGCGCCGCTCATCGCCGGCAACGACATCCGCTCGATGAGCGCAACCACGAAAGCCATCCTGACCAACCCGGACGTAGTTGCGGTGAATCAAGACCCGCTAGGCAAGCAAGGCACGCTGGTCGCGACGCCGGGCACGAACTTGCAGGTGTGGTCGAAGGAGATGAGCGGAACCAACGCGCGCGCGGTGGCTCTGTTCAATCGCTCGGGCAGTACAGCTTCGATGACGGTCCAGTGGAGCCAGATCGGCCTTCCAGCCGGCGCTGCCACGGTTCGGGATCTGTATGCCCAGAAGGATCTCGGCTCATTCACCGACTCCTACACGGCGAGCAGCGTCCCGTCGCACGGCATCGTCATGCTGAAGATAACCAGCGGCCCCTAGCGGGATCTACTTTCCACACAGGACGACGACAGTCGCGTGACCGCGACCGGGATCTCCGGCCCCTTCCCCGCCACCGACAACCAAACCGGCGCGCTCACCGGCCGCGCGCCAGGTCTTCCAGGCGGTCGGCGATGTCCTGCGCGGCCCTTGGCCGGGCCAGGCCGCGCATCGCCGCGCTCATGGCCGCGCGCCTGTCGCGATCCCGCGCTAGATCCTTGAGCAGGGTCGCCAGGTCTAGCGCGCTGGCCTTGCGCTGGTGGAGTACCAGCGCCGCACCGGCCTCGGCGAAGCGCGCGGCGTTCTTGCTTTGGTGGTCGTCGGCGGCGGTGGGCAGCGGCACGAGGATCGCGGCCCTCCCGGCAATCGCCAGCTCGGCCAGGGTCAAGGCGCCCGCGCGCGCCACCACCAGATCGGCCTGGGCATAGGCGGCCGCCATGTCGTCGATGAAGGCCGTCACCGTTACCCGACCGCCCAGAGCGAGCGCCTGGTAGCGTCCGGTCATGCGTTCGAGATCCGCGCTGCCCGTCTGGTGAACGAGGGAGAAGTCGATGCCTGCCTGGGCCAGCAAGGGGGCCGCGGCCACGACCAGCTCGCTGACCGCGCGCGCCCCCTGGCTACCACCGACTACCAGGATGCGCAGCTTGTCCGCCGACGGCGACGCCGCGGCTGCCCCTGCGAGGGCCACGACAATCTTGGCGCGCACGGGATTGCCCAGTTCTCGAATCTTGCGCGATGGAAAGAACCGCTTGGCGTCCTCGAAGGCGATGAAGACCGCGGCCACCAGCTTGCCGAGCACGCGATTGGTGATGCCGGGCACGCTGTTCTGTTCCTGGATCGCGGTCGGATAGCCGGCGAGCACGGCGGCCAGCACCAGCGGACCCGAGGCGTAACCGCCCACCCCGACCACCACGTCGGGCCGGAATCGGCGCAGGATCGCGAAGGAGCCAAGGATGGCCAGGGGCAAGCGCAGCAGTCCACGCAGGGTGCCCACCAAGCCCATGCGCTTGAGCCCACTCACCTCCAGGGTTTCGAGGGCGTAGCCGGCCGCCGGCACGGCGCGGGTTTCGATGCCGCGGCTGGTGCCCACGAAGAGAACCTCGCCCTCGCCGCGCCGGACAATCTCCTCGGCGAGAGCGATGCCGGGAAAGAGATGGCCGCCGGTACCCCCGCCCGCAACCAGCAGGCGCACGTCACTTCACCTCGACCACGACCCGCACATCGGATGCGCCGTTGCGCCGGTTCTTGGACCGAGCGCGCACCGTGCGCAGCGACTGCCACAAGGTCATGCGCGAGGGCTCGGGTGCGCGCGCCGAGATGTTGGCCAGCACGCCGGCCATGAACAGACTCATGACCAGGGCCGTGCCACCGTAGCTGACGAAGGGCAGGGGCAGCCCCTTGGTCGGCATGAGCCCGAGCACGACGCACATGTTGACGACGGTCTGCAGGGCGAAGAGGCAGGTGATGCCAAAGGCCAGGTAGCAGCCGTAGGGATCGCGCGCACACAGCGAAGCGCGCAGACCGCGCCACACCAGGACCGCGAAAGCAATCAGCACGGCGAGCACCCCCACCAGGCCCAGCTCCTCGCCGACCACGGCGAGGATGAAGTCGGTGTGCGCCTCGGGCAGGAAGAAGAGCTTCTGATGGCCCTGGCCCAGGCCCTGACCCCACACACCGCCCGAGCCTACACTGATGAGCGACTCGTAGAGCTGGTAGCCGGTGTCGCGCCGGTACTGCCAGGGGTAGAGGAAGGCCAGCAGCCGCTTCACGCGCCAGGATTCGCCGGTGATGAAGACCTTCCAGCCGATGGGCGCGGCGAGCAGGACGGAGAGCACGATGTAGCTCGTGCGCGTGCCCGCCACGAACATGAGGCCGAGGGCGGTGACGCCGATGATGACCGCGGTGCCCAGGTCCGGCTGCTTGAGGAGGAGCCCGAGAAAGACCCCGGTCATGAGCAGGGGTGGCAAAAAGCCCATGGAAAACTCGCGCACCTTCTCCGCCTTGCGCGCGAGCAGCACGGCGAGGTAGAGGACGAGCGCGAACTTGGCCAGCTCCGAGGGCTGGAAGGACAGCGGCCCCAGGCGAAACCAGCGAACCGCGCCGTTGATGGCGGGCCCGAGCTTGAGGACCGCGACAAGCAGGGCCACGGCGAGGAAGAGCAGCGGGTAGGTGATGCGCCGGTAGGCGGAATAATCCAGGCGGCAGCCGACGAGAAAGGCGAGCAGCCCGGCGGCCGCGTAGATGGCCTCGCGCTTGAGAAAATACGTCCAGTCGCCATAGGTCTTGGCCGCGAAGACCGCGCCCGCGGAGAAGACCATCACGATGCCGAATCCGGTCAGCGCGAGTACGGCGGCGACGAGCAGTACGTCCGGGCCCTCGGACGCGAGCAGCGAGGACTCGCCCAGCTCCTTACGCAGGTCGCGCTTGCGCAGGGGCAGCCAGCCGGCGATACGCTCGCGTAGGGTCACGGGTGACTCCCTTCAGAAATCCGGCCGTATTTGGCCGCCGATCCGCGCCTCCCGCTTCGTTGCTCCTCGGTTACAGGGCTACGGCCATGCGCCCTCGTCGCGCCTCGCGGGCGGCGCGGCTTGGCGGCCTCGGTACTGCCCGTATTTCTGGCGGGAGTCACTCGTCGATCTCCGTGTCGACGCGGATCTTGTCCGAGGTGCTGCTGATGAGCGTCTGGACCGCAATGCGGAAGACCTCGGCGCGGTGGGCGTAGTCGCGGTACATGTCGAAGCTGGAACAGGCCGGCGAGAGCACCACCGCGTCCCCGCGCTCGGCCATGCCCGCGGCGAGTTGGACGGCCTCGTCCATGTCGGCCGCCATTTCGACGGGCACCACCCCTTCCAGGGCCTGGCGGATCTGGGAAGCTGCCTCGCCGATGAGTACCGCGGCCCGCCCTTGCCGCTTCATGACCTCGGCCAGAGGCGCGTACGAGCCGCCCTTGTGCTTGCCGCCGGCGATGAGCACCACCTTGCGCGGGAAGCCGTCGAGCGCCGCGACCACGGCGCCCACGTTGGTGCCCTTGGAATCGTCGTAGAACTCGATGTCGTTGAAGTCGCCGACCAGCTCCATGCGGTGCGGGAGCGGCCGGAAGGCGACCAGGGCGGAGCGCGCCTCGGAAGGCAAGGCGCCGAGAAGGCGGGCCGCGACGAGGGCGGCCAGGGCGTTTTCCTGGTTGTGGCGCCCGACCAGGCCGGGCAACTGCGCGGGGTAGTACTCGACGGGACCCCCGGGCAGGCGCACGCACAGCGAATCGCCGTCGACCCAGCCACCGACGGCCAGCGCCTGGTGCGTGGAGATGAGAACGCACCGGCTGTGGATCTTGCGCGCGGCAGTTTCGACGTTGGGATCGTCGATGTTGATGACCGCGAAGTCCGACGCCGTTTGCGCGGCGAAGATGCGCTGCTTGGCATCGATGTAGCTGTCGAGATCGGGATAGCGGTCGAAATGGTCGGGCGTGATGTTGAGCAGCACCGCGACCTGCGGCCGGAAGGTGCGCGCGGTCTCGAGCTGGAAACTCGAAACCTCGACCACGGCCGTCCCGCCCTCGCGGCCGGCCGGGGTGCCCACCGCCTCGGCGAGGGGCGTGCCCAGATTGCCGCCCACGAAGGTCGGCCGGCCGTTGGCGCCGAGGATGGCGCCGCACAGCGTGGTGGTCGTCGACTTGCCGTTGGTGCCGGTGATGCCCACCATGGTCGATTCGATGAACCACGAGGCCAGCTCGATCTCGCCCGTCACGAGCGCGCCCCGCTGGGCCGCGACTGCGATGGGCGGCAGAGGCGGCACCCCCGGCGAGACCACGATCATGTCCTGGCCCTCGAAAAGCGCGGCCGGGTGGCCGCCCAGCTCGCGATGCATCGAAGGGGGCAGCAGGGCCAGCTCGGATTCGAGGGCAGCCGCCGGCTTCGCGTCGTTGACCGTCACCCTCGCGCCTTTGCCAGCGCACAAGCGCGCCGCCGCGATGCCGGACCGCCCGAGGCCGACGACGAGGACGCGTTTGCCCGCCAATTTGCGCTGGGGTGACTGCATTAGCGAACCTTCAAAGTCAGAAGCAACCCTACGATGGCGCAGAAAAACGAAACGATCCAGAAACGCACCACAATGCGGGATTCCGGCCAGCCCTTCTTCTCGAAGTGATGGTGGATGGGCGCCATGAGGAAAATGCGCCGCTTGGTCGCCTTGTAGTACCCGACCTGGATGATGTCGGACAGCGCCTCGACGACGAAGATGCCGCCGATGATGGGCAGCGACAGCTCGGTCTTGGTGGCCAGCGCCACGAAGCCGATGGCACCGCCTAAGGCCAACGCGCCGACGTCGCCCATGAAGACCTGCGCCGGGTGCGTGTTGTACCAGAGGAAGCCGATGCCCGCGCCGACGATGGCACCGCAGAACACGACCAGCTCGCCTGCGCCCACGACGTGCGCCATGCCGAGGTAATGCGCGATGTTGAAGCCGGCCAGGGTCTGGCCGGCGGCGTAGCAGAGCAGCATGTAGGTGAAGGCCGCGACGATGACCGGACCGATGGCCAGGCCGTCGAGCCCGTCGGTCAGATTAACCGCATTGGAACAGCCCACCACCACGACGACCAGGCCGACCAGGGAGTAGATGAGCAGCGGGACATGGATGCGGTGATGCTCGAAGTTGAGCAGGGGCAAGGCGAGGCGATCGGCGATCCCGGGCTGGAGCCCGCCGCCGTAGAAGAGCCAGACCACGGCCACCGCGCCGACGAGGAACTGCACGACCAGCTTGAGCTTGCCGGGCACCCCGCGCTTGTTCTTCTTGACGATCTTGAGGTAGTCGTCGACGAAACCCAGGGCGCCGTACCCGACCGTGACGAAGAGCGCCGGCCAGACCAGGGGACTCGTGAGGTCGCACCACAGCACCGTGCCGGTGACCAGCGCCATGATGATGAGAGCGCCGCCCATGGTCGGCGTGCCCTGCTTGCTGGCATGGCCCGCCGGCCCGTCCTCACGGATGACCTCGCCGAGCTGCCGGGCCCGCGCCCGGCGAATGAACCAGGGCGCCACCAGAAAGGTGATGGAAAGCGACGTCAGCGTCGCGAGCATGGCGCGGGTCGAGACGTAGCGGAAGACGTTGAACGCCCCCACCTCGCCGCGCAGCATTTGAAAAAGGTGAAAGAGCATGGGTCAGCTTCCGAGCTTCTTGCCAAGCGCCTCGAGGGCGCGTTCCAGTCGCATTCCGCGCGACGCCTTCACCAGCACCCAGTCCCCAGGTTTCGACCATTCGGCCACCGCAGAGGCGGCAAGCTCCAGATCCAGGCTCGCCAGCGCGCGGTTGCGCGGCAGCCCCGCCGCCCTCGCCCCATGGGCCAGCCGCGCCGCCAGTTCACCGACCGCGGCCAGCCCCGCATAGCCAAGGCGCGCTACTTCCGCGCCGATTGCCTCGTGCGCCGATGCGGCCTCGGGACCGATCTCGAGCATGTCGCCCAGGATGGCGAAGGCGCGGCCGGACGCGCCGGCCGAACGCGCCACCGTACGTAGCGCGGCCAACATCGAGGTAGGGTTGGCGTTGTAGCAATCGTCCATCACATGGCGACCCGCGAAGAGAAAGACGCGCGAGCGGTGGGGCGGCAGGACCGCGCTTTCGAGTGCCTTGGCGGCCGGCACCAGCGGCAAGGCGAGCGCCTGCACGACCGCCAGGGCCGCGGCCGCATTGCACGCGTTGTGCTCGCCCGCGAGCGGCAGTCGCAGCACCAGGGGTGTCTCGCCCACGGCCAGCCGGATCACCGATCCATTCGGCCCCGAGGGGATGAAGTCGAGCACGCGCACGGCCACGCGCAGGGCCGCTGCTTCTGGCCGGCAGAGCGCGAAACGCAACTTGCGCGCCTCGGGCAGGTGGCTGGCTTCCCGTTCGAGGCGCGCGTCGCCGGCCGGCAACACGGCCACACCGCGCTCGGCCAGGCCGTGAAAGATTTCACCCTTGGCGCACGCTACCTGGTCGATGGAACCCAGGCGTTCGAGGTGTGCCCCGGCCACGTTGGTCACCACACCGACGTGGGGCTTGGCTAGGGCGGCGAGGTGCGCGATCTCGCCGCGCGCCCGCATGGCCATCTCCAGCACCCAGAAATCTTCCTCCTCGGTCGATTCCAGCACGGTGAGTGGCAGGCCGACGTCGGTGTTGAGATTGCCCTGCGTGCGCAGGACCTGGCCCGAAACCGAGAGCGCTGCGGCGATGAGCTCCTTGGTCGTGGTCTTGCCGTTGGAGCCGGTGACGCCGACGACGCGGCCGGAAAAACGCGCCCGCACCGCAGCCGCCAGCTCGCCGAGCGCGCGCCGAGGAGCGGGAACGGCGATCACGGGAACGCCGGCGCAGTCAAGCGGCATGCCCCGCTCACCGGCCACGACCAACGCGGCGGCGCCCGCCCGGGCCGCCCCTGCGCAGAAATCGAATCCGTCCATGCGCTCGCCGGGCAAGGCGAAGAAGAGGCGGCCGGGCTTCACCTGGCGGCTGTCGGTCGCCGCACCGATGAAGGTCGCGCCCGCGCGCGGCGGCAAGACGAGCATCGTGCCACCCATCGCGGCGCAGGCCCAGGAGAGCGGTCTCGGCTTGGGCGTCCGTTCGGCCGCCTGGCTCATGCTCCCCGCCTCGCCGCGAAAGCCGCGGCCGCGACCTCGCGGTCATCGAAGTGCGTCTTCTGCGTGCCGATGATCTGATAGTCCTCGTGTCCCTTGCCCGCCAGGAGCACGACGTCCCCCGCGCGCGCCAGGGCCACGGCCCGCGCGATCGCCGCCTTGCGGTCGGGCTCGACGTGAAAACCCGTCTGCCCCTGCGCGAGCTCGGTGGCCGAGCGTTCGGGCTTCCCCGAGCGGCGTACGCCCTCGAGAATCATGTCGATGATCGACTCGGGCTTCTCCGTGCGCGGGTTGTCCGAGGTGACGAGCGCGACGTCCGCGCGCCTGGCCGCCGCCTCGCCCATGAGCGGGCGCTTGCCGCGATCGCGGTCTCCGCCGCAACCGAACACGCAGATGAGGCGGCCCGTGGCCAGCGGCCGCAGGACATCGAGGGCGCGCTCGATCGCGTCGGGCGTGTGCGAATAGTCGACCACGCAGAGAACGCCGGCGTCGTTGGCCACGGCTTCGAGGCGCCCCGGCACCCCGCCGAGGCGAGCCACGCCCGCCGCGATGGCGCTCGCCGGGATGCCGTGCCCGAGCGCAATGCCCACCGCGGTCAGGATGTTGGCCACGTTGAAATCCCCGACGAGCGGCGAGGAAATGTCGAGTGGCCCCGCGGGCGTGTCGAGGCGCAAGGCAATGCCTTCCGGCTGGAGCCGCCGCTCGCGCACCACCACGTCCGCGCCGCTCTCCTGCCGGCTGAGCGTCAGCACCGGTCCGGACGCCTCCCGCCGCATGGCCCGTCCGGGCTCGTCGTCGGCGAAGAAGACCGAAACCCCGACCGCCGGCAGCAGCAGCTCGCGAAAGAGGATGCTCTTGGCCGCGAAGTACCGCGCCATGGTCCCGTGGTAGTCGAGGTGGTCCTGCGTGACGTTGGTCAGCGCGGCGACGCGAAAACGGCAGCCCGCGAGACGGTCCTGTTCGAGAGCGATGGACGACGCCTCCATGATCACGTCGCTCGCCCCGGCCTGCCTCATCTCGGCCAAGTTCTGGTGCAGTTCCAGCGCCCCTGGTGTGGTCAACGACGCCTCCCTGACCTTGCCGCCCAAGCGGTAGCCGACGGTACCGATGACGCCGGTC
>JADGRD010000745.1 GCA_017881285.1 Pseudomonadota bacterium
CATGAGGGCTAGAGGCGCGCGGAGGCCTCGATCAGCTCGCGCACGGCCTCGGCTGATTGGTGGAGCATCTGTTTCTCGGTGACGGCGAGCTCGATGACCACCACCTTCTCGACGCCGGCCGCGCCGATCACGACCGGCACGCCCATGTAGATGTCGCGGAAGCCGTACTCGCCGTTGAGAAACGCCGCGCAGGGCAACAGGCGCTTCTCGTCGTAGAGGTAGGATCGGGTCATCTGAATGGCGGCGGAGGCGGGCGCGTAGTAGGCGCTGGAGCCCATCAGCTTGACCAACTCGGCGCCGCTGGTGCGCGTGCGAGCGATGATCGCCTCCAGCCGATCCTGCGTGATGAGCTGGCGGACGGGAATGCCGTTGATGGTGCAGTAGCTGAGCACGGGCACCATGGCGTCGCCATGGCCGCCCAGCACCATGGCCCGTACGTCCTTCACCGCCACGCCCGCCTCGCGCGCCAAGAAGAGCTGGAAGCGCGCGGAGTCGAGGATCCCGGCCATCCCCACCACCTTCGCGCCCGGAAATCCGGTGGCCTGCTTCATCTCGTGCACCATGGCGTCGAGCGGGTTGGACACCACGATGATGAAGGCGTCGGGGCACTGCACCTTGAGGTGCTCGGCGATGCTGCGCACGATCTTCAGGTTGATGCCCAGCAGGTCGTCACGGGACATGCCCGGCTTGCGCGTCACGCCCGCGGTGACGATGGCCACGTCGGTCCCGGCCAGGTCCTCCCAGTTCGAGGTACCCAGGACGCGGACGTCGTAGCCCAGGATGGAGCCGTTCTGCTCCAGGTCCAGCGACTTGCCCTGGGACAAGCCCAGCTTCTCCGGGATGTCGAAGAGGTAGACGTCGCCCAGTTCCAACCGGGCCGCCTGGGCGGCCAGTTCGCCACCGATGTTGCCCGCGCCGATCAATGCCAACTTCCTGCGTGCTGCCATAAATAAGCCCTCCTTTGTCCTCTTTTCAACGAGTCAAGGGTGACACGGAAGCCACGGCCCTGGCAACCCCCGACGCGCGATTTCGGACGGAAAGGGCCAGCAAATCGGTTCGGCCAGAGGACCGAGTCGCGTGGGGAGCCGCCGAGCTGTGCTCGGCGCGTACCATCGCGGGAAGGCAGGGAAACCCTCCCAGGGTTTCCCTGCTACGCGTGGGGAGCCGCCGAGCTGTGCTCGGCGCGTACCATCGCGGGAAGGCAGGGAAACCCTCCTAGGGTTTCCCTTTTAGGCGTTAGGATGACCCGAGGACCGCGCGGGAGGCCGCGCGTCGCCCGGTTGCCGATGACCTCCGCCCGCCAGCCCCCAGCGCTTTTCGCCAGCTCCCCTGCCCCCGCCGCGCTTCGCCGCGCGGTCGCGGCGCTGCTGGCCGTCGCGCTCACGTTCGCGCTGGCGCCGAGAGCCGTCGCCGCCGATCCCGACCCGTGGTTTGGCCGTGACAAAGCCCTGCATTTCGGCGCCAGCTCCCTTCTGGCCGGCGGGGGTTACGCCGGAGCCGCCGCGTTCTCGGAGCGAACCGGCGTGCGCGTGGCCACCGGCGCCAGCCTCGCCCTGAGCGCCGGCATCGCCAAAGAAGTGTACGACCGCTACGGCGGAGGAGATGCCTCCTGGCGCGACCTGACCTGGGACGCCGTGGGCACGGCCACCGGCCTTCTCGTGTCCTGGCTCCTCGACCGCTACGTGTTCTAAGCCGGTGGCGATTGGCTGTTGACAGCCGGTGGAGGTGGCTTGCCACCGTCAGGCGCATGCGGGACCGAACCCGGGACTACGGTGCTACTGCGTGTAGGGCACGCCGTTGGCGTTGCAGAGGTAGAACGCTCGGTATTGAGGGTCCGTCACTAGCCCCTTTTGGGTGGTCCAAGTGATGGAGGAGCAGGAAGGACGACAGCAGTCCTCCATGGTGGTGGTTTCGTACATGTTGCTTCCGCCGCCGGTCTTGGACCGGAAGTCCGGATCCTTGGCTGCCTGTGCTGCGGTCGTCACGTCCTTCTTCACGGCGGGCAATCCCTGGGGCGCCAGTTTGCAGCCGGTGACTCGGGTAAGATTCTCGGGGCACTCGACCTTCGCCACGTAGACCGACCAGTTGAGGTGATAGAGGGTATCGATGGTGTTGGCCTTGATGCAGCCACTCTGAGACTGCTTGGTCAGGCCAGGGATATTCGAAGCAATCTGATTGCAGGCGGCGGCGGTCTTCTGCTGGCAGGCCGCAGAGCTGAGGGTCGCGCTGGTCACCCAATTCACGGCGGTCTTGCACTCCTGATACAGGCTCGCAGGCTTCACGCCGCCCTGGCTTGGCTGACCATCGGCCGGGTAACCGGTGTACATGTACAGACCCGACTGCGACTTGGCCCCGGCGACTTGGGCACAGGCGTTGTTGGCCCCCAATCCACCGGCGGGCATGTACACGTCGAACGTCGTCGGTGTGGCCCCGGTGTTGAAGGCCTGCGCGATGAGTGGCGGTGGAACTTGCACGCCCGAGGCTGGCGGATTGGGATTGTCCGGGTTGAGCTGGGCCTGCCTGTCGTTGTTGGGGCTCGGGTAGGCGTAGACCAGCTGGTAGCACTGACAGCAGGCACTCTGGGCGTTGCCGTCGATTCCGCCTGGATCTCCCACGTCGTGTCCGACCACGGCGTAGTGGAAGCCAGTGTTTCCGTCCTCGGCCGCGGCTGCTTCCATCTCGGCGCTGAACAGCTGGTTGCGCTGGCACATGAAGGTATAGTCG
>JADGRD010000746.1 GCA_017881285.1 Pseudomonadota bacterium
TTCGCCGGCTACGAGGCCTTCCGGCTGCTCTACTTCGGCGACTTCGTCGCCAACGCCGCGCGGGCCAAGACCCTCGGCCTGCCCATCAGCGACCGCCTCGAGGACGCCGCCATCTATCTGGGCAAGACCGCGCCGCAGTGGCTGGGCGCAGTTCTCGTCGCCGCGTGGCTCTTCGCCACGTCGCCGCTGCGCCGGCGCGCCACCTGGATGCTCTTGCCCCTGCTCCCGCTCCTCGCCGTCGTGTTCGCCGGCGGCGGCGACCACATGCCCGGTGCGCGCTTGCTGCTCGCGCCGGTGGCCGCCCTGTGTCTGGCCGCCGCGCTCGCGCCGCCCTCGCCGCACCGAGCGTCAAGGCGAATCACCCTCTGCCTCGCGACCCTGGCCGCGCTGTGGCAGCTGCAGCTCACCTGGCGGCATCCCGCCGCGCTCAACCCCGCCGCCGCGGTCGGCGAGATCGTGGGGCGCGGGCTCGCGGCCCGGTTCGCGCCCGGCACGGTGGTCGCATCCGCGACCGCGGGTTCCCTGCCCTACTTCGCGCCCTCGCTTTCGTTCATCGACACTCTCGGGCTCAACGATCGGCATATCGCGCGGGAAACGCCGGCGGCGCTGCCCCGCGCGCTCGCCGACGCGGACAATTGGGTCGGGGTGCCGGGCCACAGCCGGGGCGACGGCGCCTACGTGCTGGCGCGCCGGCCGGACATCGTCATCCTCGGCGGCGCCAACGGCGATCTCGCCCCCTGGTTTCTCGGCGACTATCAGCTCCTCATGGCCAAAGGCTTCCAGATGTCGTACGCGCCCTGGCGTCTTCTCGTCGACGTTCCACCCAATGCGCGGCCGTGGGTCGAGGACGAGCTCGATGCCGCCTCTGGGCGCCTGCCCGTCACGCTCTACGTGCGGCGCGATTCCCCCGCCTGGACCGTGGTCGCGGCCCAAGCCGCTCCCCTACCTCCGCCGTGGTCCCAGCCCTGACCCGTCAAATAAGCGCCAGGAAAGCGCGGGCCGCGTGCGAAAGCGTCCGGCCGGCGGGATGCAGGAGGCGAATCTTGCGTTCCGCCATCAGGCCCTTGACGGAAATCTCGCGCAGGGTGCCTTGCGCGATCTCCTCCTCCACGCACATGCGCGGCAGGAACGAGATGCCCTCATTACGCTGGACCATCTTGCGGATGGCCTCGACGGTGGGCATCTCGAGATCGCGGTTGAGCGGAACCTTGAGGCGCTCGAACTCGCGCACCACGACTTCCTTGTACGGCGAGACCACGATGTGCCCGATGAAGGTTTCCATGCCCAGATCGGCGATGGAAACCGAGCGGCGCCGGGCCAGGCGATGGCGAGGCGAAACCACGCACGCCAGGTGGTCGGTATAGATGATACGCGAGGTAAGCCGGCTGTCGTTGGGGTCGTAGCTCACCACCCCAAGCTCGAGGTCACCTTCGAGAATCTCCGTCGGGATCTTGCTCGACTGGCAGCGGCGGACCTGCACCTTCACGCGCGGATAGCGCCGCCGGTAGCGGCTGATGAGCGGCAGCAGATAGAGCGTCGCCGACTCGTTGGCACCGATGAGCAGGCGCCCGGTGGCCTTGTCGCGCAACTCGGCCAGCGCCTGCAAGAGCTCGGCGCGCAGGTTCTCGAAGCGCCGGGCGTGATCGAGAACGACCTGGCCGGCGTCGGTGAGGCGGAGCTGGCGGCCACTGCGATCGATGAGCGGCTCGCCCAGCGCCTGCTCCAGGCGCTGCACGGCGAGCGAGACGGCGGGCTGGGTGCGCAGGAGCTTGACCGCTGCCCGCGAGAAGCTCTTCTCGGTGGCCACGGTGCGGAACACGGCGAGAGTGGGAAGATCCATGGCGAGCCTCCTCAGGAGCTATTCGTCTAGCTTATACCATAAGCAACACTTATACTAACTTCCATAAGAATAAATTCGCCAAATCCTCCCCGTTGCGCTAGTTTGACTCCGTAGCGAAAGGAGATCGACCCGCATGACTAACCGCGTTCACATCTTCGACACCACCCTGCGCGACGGCGAGCAGTCGTGCGGCTGCAGCATGAACGTTCCCGAGAAGATGCGGATGGCGCGCAAGCTCGTCGAGCTCAACGTGGACGTCATGGAGGCCGGCTTCCCCATGGCGTCACAGGGTGATTTCGACGCGGTCGATGCCGTCGGCCGTGAGTTCAACCAAGTCACGGTGGCCGCCCTCGCCCGCTGCCACCCTGGCGACATCGAGCGCGCGGCCAAGGCGCTGGAGAAGGCCAAGCGCCCGCGCATCCACACCTTCATCGCCACCAGCCCCATTCACCTCAAGCACAAGCTGAAGAAGACCGAGGAGCAGGCCCTGGAAATCGCCGTCCACTCGGTGGAGCTGGCCCGCCGCTTCGTCGACGAGGTCGAGTTCTCGGCCGAAGACGCCACCCGCACCGCGCCTGACATCCTGATCAAGTTCGCCCGCGCCGTGGTCGATGCCGGCGCCCGCATCGTCAACCTGCCCGACACCGTGGGCTATTCGATTCCCGCCGAGTACGGCTACCTGGTCGGCACCGTGGTGCGTGCCCTGGAAGGCAAGGCCGAGGTCAGCGTCCACTGCCACAATGACCTCGGCCTCTCGGTCGCCAATTCCATCGCCGCCGTGCAAGCCGGCGTGCGCCAGGTCGAATGCACCATCAACGGCATCGGCGAGCGCGCCGGCAACTGCTCGCTCGAGGAGCTGGTGATGGCGCTCAAGGTGCGCAACG
>JADGRD010000747.1 GCA_017881285.1 Pseudomonadota bacterium
GGTCGTGGTGGCGACCACGCGGCCCGAAACCATGTTGGGTGACACCGCGGTGGCCGTGCACCCCGACGACCCTCGGCACCAGGGGAAAATCGGCAAGGTCATAAAGCACCCGTTCACGGGCCGCGAATTCCCGGTCATCGCGGGTTCAGTGTTGGTCGATCCCAAGTTCGGCACCGGCGCGGTCAAGGTCACGCCTGCGCACGATCCCAACGACTTCGAGTGCGGCAAGCGCCACAACCTGCCGTTCGTCTCGATCTTCGACGAGAAGGGCCTGGTCACCGCCGAGGGTGGGCCGTTCGTGGGATTGGATCGCGTGGAGGCTCGCAAGCAGGTCAAGGCCAAGATCGCCGAGCTTGGCCTTGAGCGCGGCGGCAAGCCGCACGCGCACGCCGTGGGACACTGCCAGCGCTGCAACACCATCGTCGAGCCCATGATCTCGACCCAGTGGTTCGTGAAGATGGAGCCCCTGGCCAAGCCCGCCATCGAGGCGGTGGAGCAGGGCAAGACCCGCTTCGTCCCGGAAACCTGGAGCAAGACCTTCTTCCACTGGATGAACAACATCCGCGACTGGTGCATCTCGCGCCAGCTCTGGTGGGGCCATCGCATTCCGGCCTGGTACTGCGCGGCCTGCCAGCAGCCGACCGTGGCGCGGACAACGCCGGAGAAGTGCGCCCACTGCGGCGGCAAGGATCTCACGCAGGACGAGGACGTGCTCGACACCTGGTTCTCGTCGTGGCTGTGGCCGTTCGCGACGCTCGGCTGGCCGGATCAGACGCGCGAGCTGCGCACCTTCTACCCGACCACGGTCATGGAAACCGGCTACGACATCCTGTTCTTCTGGGTGGCCCGCATGCTCATGGCCGGGCTGCACTTCATGAAGAAGGTGCCCTTCCGCACGGTGTATCTGCACACCATGGTCACCGACGAGCACGGCGACAAGATGTCGAAGGTCAAGGGCAACACCATTGATCCGCTGGAAGTCGCGCAGAAGCATGGCGCGGACGCCCTGCGCTTCGCCCTGGCCTGGCTGACCAACCCGGCCGCGCAGGGCAAGAACATCAAATTCTCGATGAGCAACGTCGAGGACGCGCGGCGGTTCGCCAACAAGATCTGGAACGCCACCCGCTTCGTTCTGATGAACCTCGATGACTACAATGCCGACCAGTTCGCGGATCGCACCACCGAAGGGCCGGACGGCGCCGAGTTCGATCTGCCCGAACGCTGGATCATGTCGCGCATCCAGCGCGCCACCGAGGAGATCAACACCGCGCTCGAGGACTATCGCTTCGCCGAGGCGGCGCAGGCCGTTTACCATTTCATCTGGAACGAGATCTGCGACTGGTACATCGAGCTGGCCAAGGCGCGGCTGCAGGATCCGGCGCAGGCCGGCGAGCGCTGGAAGATTCAGGGCACGCTGGTCACCGCGCTTGACGCGGCCATGCGCTTGCTGCACCCCTTCATGCCCTTCATTACCGAGGAGCTGTGGCAGAAGCTGCCCAAGCCCCAGGGTGCGCCCCAGAGCATCATGATCACGCTGTACCCCATCGCCGATCCGCGCTACGTCGACGATGCCACCGAGTCGGCCATGGCGCTCGTGCAGAGGGTGGTCGCGACGGTGCGTTCGCTGCGCACGGAAAACAACGTACCGTCGTCGGTGCGTCCGAAAGTGGTCCTCAACGTCATCGACGACTACAAGAAGACCATTCTCGACGGGTATCGTGGCCTGGTGTCCGAGCAAGCCCGGTTGGGAGAGATCGTGGTTCGTCGCGCGGGCGAGCCGCCCACCGGCGCGGTGTTGACGGCGATGGCCGGCGACATCGAGATCCTGCTCATCCTGGAGGCCAAGGCCGATTCCGGCCCGGAGCGCGCCAAGCTGGAAAGAGATCGCGCGACGCTGACCAAGGATCGCGACCACCTGGCCAAGAAGCTCGCCAACCCGCAGTTCAACGAGAAGGCGCCGCGGGCGGTGCTCGACAAAGATCGCGCCCGCCTAGCCGAGACAGAAGCGGCCCTCGCCAAGGTCGAAGCCGCGTTGGCGCGGCTCTAGGCTCATTCATCAAACAGGACGGGGTCGAGAATCTCGATCGTCTCGTTGCGGGCGCCGGCCAGATCCTCGTTGGTCTTGCGCAGGCGCTGACCTAAGACCTGCACGAAGCTCCACAAGAGCTTGACCGACAGGCGCGGGAAGTTGCGGATGAGATCGTTGAAGTCGCGCCGGCGCAGCACCAGCATGCGCGTCGGCTCTTCCGCCGTCGCGCTCACCGAGCGCGGGCCGTTGTCGATGAGGGCCATCTCGCCCAAGTGCGCGCCTTGCCCGACGTGGGTGACCAGGGCGCCTTCCTTGTGCAGGCGCACCTTGCCGGACAGGACGATGAAGAGCTCGCTGCCCGGCTCGTCCTCGGTGATGACCTCGTCGCCTGGCTTGAAGTCCTTGACCTCGGTGAGGGCGAGGACGCGCAGGATCTCCTTGTAGGTGAGGTGCCGGAAGAGCGGCATCTGCTTGAGCACCTCGACCTTGCGGTTGAGCTCCTGCGAGCGTGCGTCGGCCGTCGCGGTAGCCTCCTGGTGCACGCGCAGGACCACCGCCGTGATGTTGTCGTGCCCGCCGCCGTTGTTGGCGAGCTCGACTAGCTTGTCCGGGATGGCCGTGATGTTCTCCTCGGCCAGCTGGCGCGCGATCTCCTTGTCGTCGAGGTAGGCGTGCATCCCGTCCGAGCAGAGC
>JADGRD010000748.1 GCA_017881285.1 Pseudomonadota bacterium
CAGCCACCTGCGCGCGCACGAAGGCCACGGAATTTCCCACCTCGGCCTGGCGCAGCTCCGCGCGCGCCATGACGTCGCCAGAGTCGCGCAGCGCGATCGGGATGGGCGAGAACCGGTAGATCCCCTCGGCATGATCGCGACGGGCGTCGCGGTCCAGGCCGCAGGCGCGCCCGACCGGGCCGACCAAACCGAGCGCGTCGGCGGTCGCTTTGTCGAGACACCCGGTGCCCTCGAAGCGCGAAACCACCGCGGGCGCGTCGAAGATGACGTCCGCGATACGTTCGAAATCGGTGGCCGCGGCCTCGAAACGCGCCAGGAATCCCGGGCGCTCGCTGGCCGGCAGATCGAAGCGCACGCCGCCGGGCACGAGGAGGCCACGACCGAAGCGATTTCCCGACAGCTCGACGAGGAGGTTGAGGAAGTCGCCGCGCAGGCGGCCGTACCAGGCGGCCCCTGGCTGATAGCCGACGTCGCTCGACAGCGCCCCTAGATCGCCGGTGTGGCTGTCGATGCGCTCCAGCTCGAGCGCGACGGCGCGCAGGATCTGGGCGGCAAGCGGCGGCTCCACCCCCGCGAGCTTCTCCATCACGGTCACGTGCGCCAGGCCGTGCCCGATGGCAGTGTCGCCGGCGACGGACTCGGCGACGGCCATGCGCCGGGCCGGCGAGGACGCGAGCAGCAGCTTCTCCGCGCCCCGCCTCTGATAGCCGAGCTGGATCTCCAGGTGGTGCACGGTCTCGCCGGAGCACTGAAAGCGAAAGTGCCCCGGTTCGATGATGCCCGCGTGCACCGGCCCCACCGCGACTTCGTGCACGCCCTCGCCCTCGACGCGGAAGAAGGCATGCGCGTCAGGCTGGCCGGGGAATTCCAGATCCTCGTGCCGCCGCAGCGGCTTCCGCCAAGGATGACCTTCCGGAACGAAGACGTGCTCCTCGGCGACCTCGCGCTCGAAGGCCTGCGCCTGCGGCAGCAAGGTGGTCAGCGCCGGGTAGCGGCCGTTGGCCGGCACCGCCATTTGCACGAGTTGCACGTTTCGGGAAGCATCGTGCGCCAGCACCGCGAGGAGCTGGCGTTCGCCTCGCGAATCGAGCACCGGCAGCGCGGCCAGGCGCGCGCCGGTCTGGCAGGCCGCCACGACGGTCGCGTGAAAGTCCTCCGGCCGGCAGCGCGGGATCTCGTCCAGTCCACAGCTTCCGCCGGCAAGAACCTGGACGCTCATGGCAGGGGCCCCACGATGGCGGCGGCCTGTGACAGGGCCTCGCGTAGCGGCTGCGGCATCCACAGGCCGAGGAGCACGAGCAGCAGCAGGGGCATGGCGGCAATCACCAGCTCGCTGGCGTCGGCGGGGATCGGTTTGCATCCCTCTGCGGGCGTCCCGCGCACCATGCCCATGGCATGCGCGAACATGCCGAGAAAGACCGTGCCCGCGGCCACCAGAAACGCGATGAGGATCCCCGTGGCGTGGGCGTCGATGGCGGCCTTCACGACCAGCAGCTCGCTCATGAAGATCGCCGACGGCACCACGCCGATCAGGGCCAGAAGGCCCAGGCACAGCCCTGTCCCCCACAGCGGCGACATGCGGATGGTGCCGCGCAGGCGCGACATCTGGTGCGTGCCCGCCATCTGGCCCAGCCGGCCGGCCGCGCAGAAGCTCATGCTCTTGGCCAGTGCGTGGTTCAGGGTGTGAAAGAGGGCCGCGAAGATACCCAGGCTGCCCAGACCGAGCCCGATGGCGACGATGCCCATGTGCTCGACGCTGCAATAGGCGAGCATGCGCTTGACGTCGCGCTGGAAGAGGATGAAGGCGGCCGCGATGATCATGGACAGCGCCCCGAACAGGCAGAGCAGGCGCGACGCCCAGCCGACATGTCCCGTCGCCGCTTCGACCACGGGCAGGTAGCGCATCAGGCAGTACATCACCGTGCTGAGCATCGCCGCGGAGAAGATCGACGATACCGGCGCCGGCGCCTGGCTGTGCGCATCGGGCAACCAGGTGTGCATGGGCGCCAGGCCCACCTTGGTGCCGTAGCCGACGCGCAGGAAGATGAATCCGAGCTTGTTCAGCTTGGGATCGAGACGCGCGGAAACGTCCCGCAATGTCGTCCACAGCATGACATCCGGCGTGTCGCCGGCCACGTGGCTGGCCGAAGCGCCGAAGATGAGCATGCCTAAAAAGGCGATGGCGATGCCGACCGAACAGATCATCAGGTACTTCCATGTCGCTTCCAGGGACTCGCGCGAACGATGGAGCGCGATGAGGAAGGTGGTCATCAGGGTGGTGGTTTCCACGCCGACCCACATCAGACCGAGGTGGTTGGCGATGAGCACGAGGGTCATCGCCGACAGCGACGCCAGCCACAGCGCCCCGAAGATGCGCGTCTTGGGCAGCGAGAGCTCGGCCGTGGCGAAATAGCGAGCGGCGAACAGGGTGCTGGTCGCGAAGACGAAGGCCAGCAGGCCGAGATGAAGGGCCGAAAGCGCGTCGAGCCGCAACCAACCATGGGCGGTGGCCAGCGGACCGGCGGCAAAGACCGCAAGACATAGCACCGCACAC
The DNA here is from genome assembly GCA_017881285.1 of Pseudomonadota bacterium. Taxonomy (GTDB): domain Bacteria; phylum Myxococcota_A; class Polyangia; order Fen-1088; family Fen-1088; genus Fen-1118. The sequence continues at coordinate 2,555 of JADGRD010000748.1, forward strand.
AGGAACGCGTGCCCGAGCACCAGCGCCGACAGACCGGCAAGCACCGTGCGCGACGAGCGGGGCAGCAGGGCCAGTCCGCCGCCCAGCAACGGGCCGAGAAGAATCAACCAAAGCAGGTGTGGCAGACTCATCCCCGTCATCCCTTGAGCAGATTGAGCTTCTCGACG
>JADGRD010000749.1 GCA_017881285.1 Pseudomonadota bacterium
GCCCACCACGCTCTGCGTGCCCGATGCGAGCGGCCCGATCCGCAGCAGCGAGCGCACGCCGCGCTGCTGGGGCATCGCCGGCGACACCTTGGTCGCGGGCAAGCCCCAGGCCGGGCCGACCACGACCTGCGACTGCCAGTTCACCGAGTGGAACCTCGGCAACGCCAGCCACATCGCGAGCGGCTACACCGCCGCGGCGAACGACAGCCCGCTATCCGACGGCAACGGCGGCTTCCTGGGCGGCACCGCCGGCGCGACCGTCAACACCACCAGCACCGCGGGGGCGTACACCGGTACGCTGGTCGGGTTCGCCGCCAGCGATCCGCCAGGTCCGATCTGGAAGGGCAAGGTGCCGGCCTACAAGGACGCGGCGAGCTTCAAGCAATGGTGGACCGACGATGCCACCGTGAACAAGCGGTTCAGCGCGTTCCTGGAGCTGGCCCAGATCGGCAGCGGCCTTTACCAGTACGCCAGCAAGGTACACCTCGCCCAGGGCGGCTTCTTCCCGCTCGACGTGGTCAATCCGAGCCAAGCGACCCTGTGCAATCTCGCTCCCTACTGGAACCACGGAGACGGCAGCCCGATTTGGCCACAGTGCTCGGGCGATCAGTACTTCTTCTCGCCCAACGCGCTCGCATCCGACTGCGCCGTCGGCGACCTGGTCGAGGACGGCTGCTGGGTCGGCGCGGTGCCCGGCGCAAAGCACGACTTCTACTTCACCCACGAGGCACACGCCTACTTCGTCTACGACGCCGGCGCCGGCTTCTCGCTGGGGGTCTACGGCGACGACGACCTGTTCGTCTTCATCAACGGCACGCTGGTGATCGACCTGGGCGGCACGCACGCGCCCCTGCCCGGCAAGGTCACCATCACGGGCAATCCCGGCGATGCTCGCGTCATCGAGGGCGGCTGCCTCGATCAAACCGGCAACATCACCGGGGTCACCGCGGGCTCGCACGCGTGCTCGTGGCGTGACTCGGACGCGGCGGGCGCGCAGACACCCGACGATTTCCGCGACCGTACGGTGAAGCTGGGGCTGGCCAGCGGCAAGCTCTACCAGCTCGACATCTTCGGGGCCGAGCGCCAGCCGCCGGCGTCGAATTTCCAGATCACCCTCGCGGGCGCCGCGAGCAAGCGGTCGCAGTGCCAGCCTCGCTGTGGCGACGGCGAAGCCGGCGGGGGCGAAGAATGCGATTGCGGCGACGGCACCGGCCCCATGCCGAGCGGCTGTCCCGGCTCCAACGGTGATCAGATCTACGGCGGTTGCACGACCATGTGCCGCCTGGGCCCCCACTGCGGCGACGGCATGGTCAACGGCCCCGAGGAGTGCGACCTGGGCAAGGACAACGGCAGCGGGTACAACCAGGACGGCTGCACGGCGGCCTGCACGGTGCCCCACTTCTGCGGCGACGGCATCGTCGACGCCGACGAAGGTGAAGCGTGCGACCTCGGCACCAACAACGGCGTGGCCGGCATGCCATGCAGCGGCGGTTGCAAGGTCGTCGTCTCTCCGATTTGAGGCAGGGGGAATCGCGGCCCCGCACTCGCCACGCCGGGCGCCGCCCTGCGTGCGCAGGGCGAACATCCCCGCGTGCGCCGCTGCAACTGCCGCAGCAGCGCGGCCAGCATCGGGTCTTCGCGATCGCGGCCCGTGCCGGGTTCCCTAATGCCCCTTCGTATATTGCTTCCCTTTGCCCGTCGTGATTCGCTTGCCTTGAGCTCGGGCATCCACTCGTGCCGCCAGCGAATGACCATGCGCCGGGGCGGATCGATCTCCACGATCTCGCCCGTGTCGGTGAGGGTTCCGTCCGGGCTGGCCATCTTCCAGGGCGAGCCCTGCTTCCAGTCGCACTCGATGTTCGTGCCGAACCAGTACTGGCGGATGAATTGCGGTTGGGTCAGCGCCTCCCATAGCTTGGCGGGCGTAGCACGGATGAAGGTGACGTAGACGAATTGGCTTCGGTTGGTTGCGTTCATGGCGTTGTCTCCATTCGAGGTGTAGGAAGGCATGGACGTGAAGCGGGGAGAGGTGGCCGCGCCGCCGGCCTGGCGCGTGCCCCTGGGTATGCGGGGAGACCGACGTGTAGGTTCTGTAGTTGACGTAATGCTTCCTGTCTCGGACATCTTGCTGCGGATGCGTTGCGGTCAAGGCAAAATGGCGCTCAAAATGACTATCCACCCTCTGCCGCAGCTCACGCTTCTTCCGCGCCTTGCTCGACAACACCGCGATGAGCGTGCTCAAGTCGCGGTTCGACATCACCGCCCACCTCGAGCGCGACGAGCCCTTTGCCGCATTGTGGACCGACCTGCGCGACGAAGCCGCGCGGGTCGAGCGTTGCATCCTGCGCATCACTGGGCAACCGTGGCTTCTCGCCAAACACCCGGTCAACCGCGCCAGCATCCGCTACCGCGACGAGATCATCCTCCCGCTGCTGGTCCTCGTGCACGACGCCTTCGCGCGCTACAACGCCCTGGCCCGGCAGGGCAACGGCAAGCACCCCGGCGCCGCGCAAGCGCTGCACATGGCCTTGAAAGGGGTGGCCGCCGTGAGCAACGGCACCCGCAACGCCGCGTAGGAACGAAACCGGAGAGCGCAGACGACGGCAGCGGGCGCAGCGGCGCGTGACGCAAGCGACGCCGAAGATTATTTGCGCGGTTTGGTGCGGCGCCGGGTGTATCAAACGGTTGACCTTGGATGACCCCCTGAC
>JADGRD010000750.1 GCA_017881285.1 Pseudomonadota bacterium
AGCCAGCGCGCAAAAACGCCAGCTTGCCGGTCTGCCTGGTGGTGGGAGCAGACAAGCTGCCCTATGCGCGGGGCCTTTCCGTCAAGGGCGGCCTCGGCGGCGTGACGGAGTGGCCGGATCTGCCGTGGCTCGGGATCCCCGCGGATCCGTCGCGCGACAAGGCGCTGCTTCAGACGCTCACGGCGCGTTTCGCCGCCTATGCCGCGCATCTGGTGGCGAGCGGCGGGCTGCTCGACAGGGCGCCCGCCCCGCCGCCCAAGCCGCTGGTCGACGGCTACCGCATGGCCATGGAGGTGGTGGCGCGGGAATGGCGCTCCACCCCCGGGCCAGCCGGAGTGATCCAGGTCTTCGAGGGCACGGCCGCGCAACGCGCGCTCTTTGGCGACGTCCGCGACAATCGCTACGTCACCGACGAGTCGCAGAAGACACTGCGGGGAGCCCAGGAGCTGCTCGATTCCCCCGGCGTGGCCGCGACCATCTTCTACCGCATGGCCCAGTCGCGCACCGTGGGCGCCCGCGTGGCGCCCGAGGGCTTCTACGCCCCCTACGCCAAGAACCGCATGCCACCGGGGGTCAGCCCGGCCGCCATCCTCGGCACTTTCCGGAATTACCAGGCCAAGCTCCTGGGCGCGTGGGCGAGCGCGGTCCTGCGCGGCAAAGCGCCCAAGGACATCGCCGATCTCGTCGACATCTACGCGGCGGAGTTCCCGGCCGAGCGCGCGGAGGTGATTCGCGTCTTCGTAGTCACGACCTTCGGCGGCACGGTCAAGTCGGGCGGGTGCTCGATGGACCCGAAAGACGCGCAGCGCACCCTGGCCGAGCTCACCACCCTGGTGGCCGAGGTCGGGGCCGGGCGCAAGAGCCTGCACGAGGTGCTGAGAAAATAGACCGGAGCCGGCGGCCGATGGCTGGAACCGGTTGCCGGATCCGCCCTGGTCCCGGATTCGGATCCGGCCCCGGATTCGGAAGCTGGCGGGAGGCGTGATTTTCGGGGTATGAAAGCCCTGTGAGCGAGGTCGATTTCTCGAAAAGCCGAATCATGGTCACCGGCGGCGCCGGTTTCCTGGGCAGCTACCTCATCGAAGAGCTGAAGCGGCGGGGTGCGCAGGACATCTTCGTGCCGCTCATCGGCGACTATGACTTGGTCGATCGCCAGTCGGTCCACAGGCTCATGGCGGACGCCAAACCGGACCTGGTTTTCCATCTTGCGGCGCAGGTGGGTGGTATTGGCGCCAATCGCCAGAACCCAGGGCGCTACATGTTCTCGAACGCCATGATGGGACTGCACGTCTTCGAAGAGTGCCGGCTGGCTCGGGTCAAGAAGCTGGTGGCGGTCGGCACCATCTGCGCGTATCCGAAATTCACGCCGGTGCCGTTCAAGGAAGACGACTTGTGGAACGGCTACCCGGAGGAGACCAACGCGCCCTATGGCATCGCCAAGAAGATGATGCTGGTGCTGTCGCAGGGTTATCGCGAGCAATACGGCATGAACAGCGTGGTGCTCTTTCCGGTCAACCTCTACGGCCCGCGCGACAACTTCAACCCCGAGTCGTCGCACGTCATCCCGGCGCTCATCCGCAAGTGCGTCGAGGCGCGGGAAGCGGGCCGGGACGAGATCGTCCTGTGGGGCGACGGCTCGCCGACGCGCGAGTTCCTCTACGCCGCCGATGCCGCGGAAGGCCTGGTCATGGCCGCCGCCAAGTACGATGCCAGCGACCCGGTCAACCTGGGCACGGGCACCGAGATCTCGATTGGCGACCTGGCCGTGCTCATCGCGGAGCAAACGGGGTTCCGCGGGCGCCTGCGCTGGGATCCGAGCCAGCCCAACGGGCAGCCGCGCCGCCGGCTGGACGTGACCCGGGCGCGCGAGCGATTCGGCTTCGTCGCCAGGACGAAGTTTGCCGACGGCCTGCGCGCGCCCATCGATTACTTCGAGGAACAACACGCAAAGGGAGCTCTATGAAACGTGCGCTAGTCACGGGCGTCACCGGGCAGGATGGGTCGTATCTGGCGGAGTTTCTGCTCAAGAAGGGCTACGAAGTCATCGGCGTGGTCCGCCGGTCCAGCACCTTCAACACCGACCGCATCGAGGGCATCTACCAGGATCCGCACGCGAACGACTACCATTTCCGTCTGGTCTACGGCGATCTCGAGGACGCCAGCTCGCTCAACCAGATCATCCGGACCACGTCGCCCGACGAGATCTACAACCTGGGCGCGCAGAGCCACGTGCGGGTCAGCTTCGACGTTCCCGAGTACACCGCGGACACCGTGGCGATGGGAACATTGCGCCTCCTGGAAGCCGTGCGGGAAACCGGGCACAAGTGCAAGCTGTACCAGGCCTCGTCGAGCGAGATGTTCGGCGGCTCGCCGCCGCCGCAGACGGAAACCACGCCGTTCCGGCCGCGCAGCCCCTATGCCTGCGCCAAGGTCTTCGCCCACCACCTGTGCGAGAACTACCGCGAGGCCTACGGCATGTTCATCTGCAGCGGGATCCTCTTCAACCACGAGTCGCCGAGACGGGGCATTCCGTTCGTGACCCGCAAGATCACCCGGGCCGCCGCCCGCATCAGCCACGGGCTCGACAAGAAGCTGTACCTCGGCAACCTGGACGCCAAGCGCGACTGGGGCTTCGCCGGCGACTTCGTCGAGGCCATGTGGCTGATGCTCCAGCAGGAGAAGCCGGACGACTTCGTGATTGCGACAGG
>JADGRD010000751.1 GCA_017881285.1 Pseudomonadota bacterium
CACCGCCCTGCCAACCCGCCGTAACACCCCGCCGCCGCCCCTTGCCGGGTGTACCGACTCGCGAACAGCTTGCAGAACGATTGCTCCTGGTGTGACTCCTGAACGCTGCACACGGCAACGGATCGGAGGAAGGAGCCTAGGTCAGTAGTGGTGCGCCCCCCGGGATTCGAACCCGGAACCTGCGGATTAAGAGTCCGTTGCTCTGCCATTGAGCTAGAGGCGCGGAGCGAGCGTAGCGGATGCCGGAGGGGCCTCTGTCCAGCGGAAACAAAAGGCCCCCCGGCCGAAGCCGGGGGGCAAGGGGGTGACCGAGGGGACTCGAACCCCCGACCTCCGCGACCACAACGCGGCGCTCTAACCACCTGAGCTACGATCACCGTGAGTCAGCCAGCATAGAGCATCCCCTCGGGTGGCTCTGCAGGCCGAATCGCTCACCGGAACCGGTCGGGCCGGTTCAGGTGCAGGTCAGCGGCTGTTTCGCCGGGCACCCCCGCCAGGAGCGCCGCCCGATCGACCGCGCCCACCGGACGTGGCAGCCGCAGCTGGACGCCGACCCGAGCTGGCTGTGCCGCCGGGCTTCGGCGAAGGCTTGTGCCCGTTGCCGTTCCCGCCGGCGGGGCCCTTGTTGGCGCTCTTCGGGTACCAGGACCCGGCGGCGGGGCGAGCCTCGCCGGAGCGGCTGTCGGGGCGCGGCTTGCGGCGGGGGCCCGAGGCGCCAGGCGCGTCGCCCGTGGCCCGGGCGGCGTCGCGCTCGCGGCGGCCGGGGCGCTGGTTGCCGCGCGAGCCGCCGGTGGAGTTGATGGTGGGCGCCTTGGTGGCCGAGCGGGACGGGCGCGGCAGGGGCTTGGTGTCGCCGAGCAGCCCGATGTTGGGGGTCACCAGGGTGGTGTCGAGGTCGAGCTTGCGCTCCAGCTTGGCGGCGTCCTTCTTCTGGTCGCTCAGGACGAAGGCGATGACGGTGCCCTCCTCGCCGGCGCGACCGGTGCGGCCGGAGCGGTGGACGTAGTCCTTCTCGTCGGCCGGCAGGTCGTGGTGGATCACGCAGGCCACGTTGTCGACGTGGATGCCGCGGGCGGCGACGTCGGTGGCGACCAGGGTGGCGACGCGCCCACCGGCGAACGCGGCCAGGGCCCGGTCACGCTGGGCCTGGCTCCGGTCGCCGTGGATGGCGGCGGCGCCGAGGCCGGCACGCTCGAGTTGCTTGGCTAGGCGGTCGGCACCGTGGCGGGTGCGGGTGAACACGATGGTGGGGCCGCGGCGCGAGATGATCGACGCGCACAGGTCGACGCGCTCGGACCGGTCGACCAGCCACAGGTGGTGGCGGACGAGGCTGCGGTCGGGCTCGGGCGGCGTGACGTCGTGCACCGCGGGGTTGTGCTGGTAGCGCTTCACGAGCACGTCGACGTCGCCGTCGAGCGTCGCCGAGAACAGGAGCGTCTGGCGCTTGTCGGAGGTCTGGTCGAGGATGCGCTTGACCTCGGGCAGGAAGCCCATGTCGGCCATGCGGTCGGCTTCGTCGACGACGACGAGGTCGACGCCGTCGAGGCGGAAGTCGCCCCGGTTCACCAGGTCGGCCAAGCGTCCGGGGCAGGCGACGGCGATGTCGACGCCGCGGCGCAGGGCCTTGAGCTGGCCGTCGAAGCCGACGCCGCCGTAGAAGGAGTGGACGCGGCAGCCACGCTGCGCGCCGAGGTCCTCGAGCTCGCGCGCCACCTGGGCGGCGAGCTCACGGGTGGGGACGAGCACGAGCGCCCGGGGGCGCTTGGGACGGGCCCGTTCGACGTTGGCCACGAGCGGCACGCCGAAGGCGATGGTCTTGCCCGAGCCCGTGGGGGCCTTGCCGCAGACGTCGCGGCCGGCGAGGGCGTCGGGGATGGTGGCGGCCTGCACGGGGAAGGCCTGGTCGATGCCGCGCGCGGACAGCGCGTCGACGAGGTCGGCGGGGACGCCGAGGGATGCAAAGGTGGGCACAGAGGCTCCGTCATTCGAAGGGCGGCGAGACGAGAGAGGCGGCCCGTCGACGAGGGTTCGGTCCAACGCCGTGGCGCTGCACACCGGGGGAGCGAACGAGCGCTTGCCTCAACCCGGATGATCGACCGAGCGGCCACTGTACCAGCGCAGTCTAATTGTAATTCCACGCGGAACTGAATCAACCGTATAACGTTGAGGCCGCCAAGCGGCGGGCCTCTGCTTTTCACTTCAGTTCAATTGGTCGAATCAGATCAGCGGCACCAGCAAGAAAAACGTTAGTTGCTCTTTGGCTTCTTGTTGAGGTTGGCTTCCAGGTGCGCTTTCAATCGCGTCACGACGGGATCTTCCTGCCCATCGTCAAGTTCCTTCTGCACTTCTTCCAACGCAAAGTGCACCACGTCATGGTGGTGCAACTCTAGCGATCCTGTGGACTCGCTGAATCGCAGCCATAACTGGTGCAGAAGGTTCACTTCATTGGCAGTCAAGTTTGGCGCATGCGGACCGAGTACCTTGTAAACCTTGTCGCCGTTGGCGAGATGAATCTCCAGGTTGAACTGTGGCTTTTGGTCGCCGAGATTCTCCCAGGCATCGCCGATTTCACGCGCCTGGATCTCGGTTGCTTCCTTCGCGGAATGCCCCACAACAATCGTGCTGGACTCCAGCGAAGTGGCTGCGCGAAGAATACCGTCCCACAGGTTGTTGGCCGCGACGACGGCAAGCCGT
>JADGRD010000752.1 GCA_017881285.1 Pseudomonadota bacterium
TTCTATCTGCTGCTGGTCGGGTTGTGGCTCATGTTCATCGTTGCGCTCGCGCAGGCGTTGCTGCGGCGTCTCGGCATCGCCTGCGGTTGCTTCGATATCCCGGGCGCAACCAGCACCGGCGAGACGTGGTTCAGCCTTTTGCGAGACGTCGTTCTGCTCGTGCCCATCGCCTACTTGGCCTTCAAAGCAGAGAATCGCTTCCTGTGGCGGCCTGCCGCATCTCCCTGAGCGAGGGCTCCCAGCCCGCATTTGGCCGGATGCGAAGGTACCTGCCGGCCAAGACCCGATTCCTGGACTTCCGGGAGATCTAGCCAGATTTTGAGGACGGCGAGCTGAGGGAGCGGCGTATCTTTCCGGGTGAACAAGCCTCGCCGCCGCCAACCCCTGGTATCGACCCGACGTCCTCGGCCAGAACCGAGCGATCGAGACCGCGCGCAACCTGATCAGCGAGATCGCCATTGCCCGTCACCACTGCGACGCCGCGCCCTCGGTCTTTTGACCGCTGCCCACGCCACCGAAGCTCGACCAGGTCGTGTGAATGGGGCTTCCCGGCGAAGGCTGGCGCAAGGACATCTTCGAGCACTACCTCCGCGGGCTCAAGCTGGACCCGCGCCTGGCGCCCGACCGCCTCGCCGCCGATCTCGAAAGGAGAGCCCCAAAAGTGACGAGCGCGTTGTGGCGGCCATAATTCCCCCATGCTCCTCAAGATTGTCCAAGTTGGCGTGCCCGTGCTCCGTAGCGGAACCCGCCCCCTCACCCGTGACGAGGTCAGGGGCGCGGAAATTCAGCAGCTCATCGAATGGATGCGCGAGACTATGCTCGATGCGCCCGGCGTGGGACTGGCCGCGCCTCAAGTCGGCCTGCCGCTACGGCTCGCGGTCATCGAGGATATCCAGGACGTGCCAGAAAAAGAGCGCAAGCCCGTCCCTTTTCACGTCATCATCAATCCGCAACTCACGCTTGGCGCCGGGGTGGTCGAGCACTACGAGGGTTGCCTTAGCCTCGATGGCTTCCAGGCCCGGGTGTCAAGGGCACAGGCGGTGACCGTGGAGGCCCTCGATCACCACGGCAGCCCGGTAAAGATCGAGGCCAGTGGTTGGTACGCGCGCATCCTGCAGCACGAGATCGATCACTTGGACGGAACGCTCTACATCGACCGCATGCACACCCGAACCTTCACCTTGACCCGCAACCTGACCCGGCTTCTCCCTTGACAGTTTTCGCAGGAGGAGTCGCCTCGCCGCTGAGCTCGCCAGTACGGCCCAGGGCCCGACCGGCGCCGACCGTGCAAGGCGCTCGCCCGCGAGTGGGCCAAGCAGCCCAAGGCCACAGCACGCGCCACCACAGCCCAGGGGCCGGCGGCACCCCCGGCAGCACGTAGGTCAGCAGATTGGGCGTCCCCTGGCACATCCGCCGTCCCAGGCACGACGGACAGAACCCGCGGGCTCAGCCTGCCTCGCGGAAGTAGAAGTTCAGCATTCCACCGAGGCGTGACCGGCAGACGACCTTGCTTGGGTAGAGAGCAGAGATGGGTGATCATGCAAACGGACGGTCACCTGCTCGAACGAAATGTCGGGCCGGCCTCACCCAGGAGCAGCAGGCGGAACGGCTTGGCTTCACGCTCGAGTACCTCCAGCGCATCGAGGGCGGCGGGGAGAACCTGACCATCAGGTCGCCGGTCAAAATAGCCAGCGCGTTCGACGTGGCCGTGACTTGGCTTCTTCACAAGCCGCGGACGAAGAAGGCTGGACCTGGGCGACCGAGGCGAAGGGGCAAGAAGCAGGCTGGGTAGGTTCGCTCGGTTCAGGCCAACCATCTCGATAAGCTAGGGTGTCCGCCGCAAAAACTCGGTTCAGAACAGAGAATCCCAACGTTTGTGCCGGCACATGCTTTTTCCGGCCGTGGCCAAGGCTCTGGTCGTGTCGGGGCGGCCATCGGGCTACCGGACCCCTCTCGCCCAACGCCTGCTGATATTCTGCCGCGATGATCCGTGAGATCGCGACCAACCTGCTCCGGGCCCTCGTCGGCCTGTTCCGCTCTCGTGCCGCTCTCCTCGCTGAGAATGCCATGCTCCGCCAGCAGGTCATCGTTCTCCGGAGAGCCGTCCCGCGCCCACGGCTCAAGGCCCACGACCGTCTGGGCATCTCAGCCATCACCAAGGTGTTCCCTTCGCTTCTCGCCGCCGTCGCCATCGTCCGCCCTGAGACGGTGCTCCGATGGCACCGTTCCCTCTGGAAGCTCCTCTGGCGTCGTCGCTCTCGTCGTCCCATCGGCCGACCGCCCATCGATGCGGACACCCGCTCGCTCATCCGTCGGATGTGGAAGGAGAACCCGCTATGGGGTGAGGACGTCATCGCCGGCGAGCTGGCCAAGCTCGGCCACCATGTCTCCCCCAGGACGGTGGCCAAGTACCGACCGGCCCATCTGCCCCGCGGTCGTGGCCAGAAATGGTCCACGTTCATCCGGAACCATCTCGGCCAGACCTGGGCCGCCGACTGGTTCACCATTGTCACCCTGCGGTTCCAGATTTTTTAGGCGTTCGTCATCCTGGACCTGGGACGCCGCAAGGTCGTGCGTCTGGGAGTGACACCCTCGCCGAGCGCCCAGTACGCCGCCCAGTCCTTCGTCGAGGCGGTGCGCGACCGGGACGACCAAGCGCCGCGGTTCCTCATTCACGACCGCGAT
>JADGRD010000753.1 GCA_017881285.1 Pseudomonadota bacterium
TGTTGCCGACGCGAACATCGACGGTCAGGGCGCGCGTGCGCTGGTCAGTCGAGCCAAGCAGCGCCCCCTCGCTGGCGGAAATGTCGATTTCGCGCCGGTCGTGGACCTCGTAGCCGATGAAGTAGGGCGGCGGGCTTCCGCTCTTGCCGAGCTCGGACATCGCCCGACGCAACTCTTCCTCGAGGGCGACCAGGCCGGCGGTCTTGCTCCCGCTCGCGCCTTTGAGCGGATCGATCCGGACTATCTCAGGTGGTCGTGCAGGCGTTCCAGCCGCGGGCGGAGTCTCGACGACCGCCGGCTTCGCGCCTTTCGCGCCCTCGTGGCCGGCACAGCCGAGCGAGAGTGCGACGGCAATGGTCGTCGCGATCCGGGGAGAGATGCGGGCACTGAGCATGGTGGTCACTTTCCTTCCGACGCAATATGTTACCAGCTTCCGCATTGGACGAATAGGGTCGCTTCTCTTCCCCGGTGCTGGGCTTCGTCTTGACCGTGGCGCAGGCAGGTGTTGTAACCTTGGGTCTCAAGGAGACACCCGATGGCCGCTATGCGCATGCACTTGCTTTTCGCCCTGGCCGCTTGTTCCCTGCTCTTCGCCTGCTCCAAGACCGAGAAGGGGGACGGCGGCGTTCCCGACGCGGGACCGATCCCGGCCGGCGCTGGCGTGGGCCAGCCGTGCGAGAGCCTGAGCCAGTGCCGGCCCCCCCTCGGCTGCGATGGCACGCCCAAGACCTGCCAGCCGAGCGGGACCGTGCTTCAAGGCGGAAGTTGTCTCTTGACCGCCGATTGCACCACCGGCAACTACTGCACGCAGACGGGCGAGTGCGTCGCCTCGGGCGCCCAGCCCGCGGGCGCGACCTGTTCGTCCGAGGGCGACTGCGTGTCCGGGCTCCTCTGCATGCAGACCGGACTCACCGGCGTTTGCCATGCGGCGGGCACCAATGACATCAAGCGCGGCTGCCTGCAGACCTCGGAGTGCATGGCTGGCCTGCTCTGCATGCACGGCCAGTGCACCAAGGGCTATCTGGGCGCGCAGTCCTTACTGGCCTGCAACGCCGTCGAGGAAGTGACCCCCAAGATCTACTTCCACGTGCCGCGTGCCACCGATCCGACGAAGAACATGGATTTCTACCAACTGCCGTTCCCCAACGACATCCGCATCAAGGCCGGCAAGGTCAGCCTGACCGGCCACCCGCGGCCAGGGAATACGATCTTGGATTTCGACATCGTCGATCGCTACGTCAGCGCCATCGAGGCGGAAGCCACCGGGTTCGGCGCCAACCAGACGATGTACCTGCGCTTCTCGAAGTCGTTCGACCCGTTCACTTTTCCCTCGGACTGCGCTGCGACGCTCGTGGACATCACGCCGACGTCGCCGACCTATGGCCTCAACGTGGGCATCACCTGCATCCCCACCCATGCGAACGCCAACTACATCTGCGGTCCGTACATGTGGCTGCGGCCGTACCCGGGCAGCCCGCTGCGCCCGGGCACGACCTACGCGCTGCTGGTGCGGAAGACCATCCTCGATACGCTCGGCAACCCGTTCGGAGCGGACGACGATTTTCTGGACATGTTGAAGGCGACACCACCCGCCACCGCCGAGGTCGCCGCCGCGTATCCGGCCTACCAGCCGCTGCGCGACTACATCGCCGCCGGCAAGGCGGTGGTCGCGGACCTGGCCACGGCCCTGGTGTTCACCGTCCAGAAATACGAGGATCCGATGGTCGGCATCGCCACCGCGGTCGCCGCGGCTCCGGCGCCGCAGATCGAGGGACTGGTCCGCTGCGGCGATCCCGCCGCGGTTTCCCCCTGCGACGACGGCAAGACCGGCGCGGATCACGTGCGCGGCTGTCTCGCGGCCGATGCGGCCAGCGCCACCTACAGCACGTACCAGGGAACCATGAGCCTGCCCGTGTTCCAGGCGGGCACCGCGCCTTACCTGAGCCCGGCCGACGGCGGCAACGTCGTGTACGACGCCACCGGCGTGGCGACGATCCAGCGCACCGAGAAGGTCTGCTTCTCGCTCACTGTACCCAAGGGGGTGGCCCCCGCCTCGGGCTGGCCGCTGGTGGTCTACGGCCATGGCACCGGAGGGTCGTATCGCTCGATCGTCGATCTCGCCCTGGCCGATGACTTCGCGGTGGGCGCGGCGCCGGCCGGGCTCGGCTACGGCCTCGACGGCGGAGCCAGCGCGGCGCCGGTGCCCATGGCGGTGCTGGGCTTCGACGGCGTGCTCCACGGCACGCGCAATGGCGGTTCGACCAAGGCGGTGGGCGAGCTGGTCTACAACTTCCTCAACCCCGCGGCGGCACGCGACAACGGCTTGCAGGCCGCGGCCGATCTGCTGGCCATTCCGCGCGGTCTCGACAGCTTCGCCGCGCAAGGCATCGTGCTCGATGGCAAGCGCCTGTCGCTCTACGGTCATTCCCAGGGCGGCAACGGCGCCTCCCTGGTCGCGGCTCGGCAGTCCGTGTACGGCACCATCGTGATGTCCGGCACCGGCGGCACGCTCATCTACACCCTGCTCGGCAAGACCAAGCCCATCAATGTCCCCGCGGTCTTGCCCTACCTGCTCGGCGAGGCCGGTGCCGCGGCGGTCGACGCCGCGCATCCCGTGCTCAACCTCATGCAGATGTACTTCGAACGGTCCGATAGCGTGAACTTCGGTCGGCGTCTCTTCAA
>JADGRD010000754.1 GCA_017881285.1 Pseudomonadota bacterium
ACACGCGCTCGCTCGCGATACACAGCTTCCGCTCGGCAAGGCGGCGCCGTCATGCGGGATCTTCGCGGCGACCATCCGCGAGAGCCGAGGGACCTTTTACGTCATCACGACCAACGTCACCGATGGCGGCAATTTCCTGGTGACCGCGAAGGATCCGAGCGGCCCGTGGTCCGAGCCGGTGCGCATCACCGGCCAAGGCGGCATCGATCCCAGCCTATTTTTCGACGACGACGGCAAAGTGTACCTGACGTCAACCGGCGGGGCGCCCGACGGTCCCACAGACCCTGGCATCTGGCAGTCACTGCTCGACGTCACCACCGGCAAGATCTTGTCGCACCCGCGCCTGGTCTGGAGAGGAACGGGTGGTCGCTACCCCGAGGGGCCGCACCTCTACAAGATCGGCGCGCGCTACTACCTGATGATCTCCGAGGGTGGAACCGAGTACGGCCACATGGTGACGATCGCGCGTGCGCCAGCACCGTGGGGTCCATTCGAGGCGTGCCCCCGGAACCCCATCCTCACGCAGCGGAACACGCAGATGGACCAGCCGATCCAGGGGACCGGGCATGCCGACCTGGTACAAGACGGCGACGGCAGCTGGTGGATGGTCTTCCTCGGCTTTCGCCCGGTCGGCGGCGGGTACTGGCACCACCTCGGCCGCGAGACCTTCCTGGCGCCGGTGCGCTGGGACGCTCAGGGTTGGCCGGTCGTCAACGACGGCAAACCGATCGCCCTCGAGATGGCGGTCGCGCACGGGCTGCCCGAAAGCGCGCTTCCCGCACCGCCGGTGCGCGACGACTTCGACGGCCCTGTCGGGCTCGCGTGGAATTACCTGCGAAATCCCGTACGCGACAGCTATTCAGTGACCGCGCGCCCCGGCTGGCTCACGTTGCGCGGAACGCCGGCGACGCTGGCCGATGCCGCCGGGCCGCCCTTCATCTCGCCCACCTTCATCGGGCGCCGCCAGGAACACCTGCGCGCGCGCATGGCGACCCGCATCGACTTCGCGCCCACACACGCCGGACAAGAAGCGGGCCTGGTCCTCTACCGCGAGCCGCACCACCGCTACGAACTGGGCATACGCAAAGCCGGCGGGCATCGCCAGGTTTTCGTGCGCCAGACGATCGGCGCGCGCCTCTCCGCGATCACGGCGATCGCGAAGGTCCCCGAAAAGGGATCCCTGATCCTGCAAATCGACGCGGCCCCCGAGGAATACACGCTGTCGTGGGGCATCGCGCCCGACAAGCTGGCGAAGCTCGACATCGCCGTCTCACGCTACCTGTCGAGCGAAGTCGCCGCCGGCTTCATCGGTACGTACGTCGGTCTTTACGCAACGACGGCCGCCCCGGCCAGCCTCGACCCCAGCGCCGTCCACGCCGCCGCGACGAAGCCACCCCCGCCCGGCGCCACGCCCCCCTCGCCTCCCGCCGCCTTCGACTGGTTCGACTACGAGCCGTCGCGCTGAAAGCCGCAATCCTCACTGGACAGCGGGTGCCGCAGGCATGGGTGGACGCACGAGGTTCCGCAGGGTTTGCTGCAGATCGGGAGTGGCGGCGTAGGGCTGATGGCGCGAGATCTCGCCCCCGGTATCCCAAAGTACCGGGACCATCTTCCTGGCGATCGAAGCATTGGCCACGGCCGACATCCAGCGCACGCGGGATGCCGGATCCTTCGTCATCCCCACGCCGTACTCTCCGATGAAGGCCGGGATGTCGTTGCGGGTGCAGAAGCCACCCATCATGTCGAAGAGCTTTTCCAGTTGCTTGACGTCGTCGTCGCTTCCCCAGGTGGTCATCATCTTTCCCCAGTCGGCGTCCTCGGTCAGGCCACAGAACTGATAGGGCGTGTAGTAATGCACCGAGATGAAGAGTCGGCCGGGGATGGTGTCCTTCGGCAGTGTATATCCGTTGGCGCAGGTCTTGGTGATGTCGGTGCTGTACCCGACGACGATGAGCAAGCGCTTGCCGTTGTTGCCCCCGGTCTTGCGTACGGTGTCGATGAACAGCTGGTTCACGTGGGTGAGGGTTGCGTAGGCCTTCTGGGTCGAGCCTGCATTGGTGAAGTTGGTTTCTTCGTTGAGTCCCTCGAAGATGAGCTTTTCGTTCTTGCCGGCGAAGAAGGTCGCAATCTGTTCCCAGTACGAGCGGAACTTCTTCTCCGCCTCGGGGCTGAAGGTGGCGTAGGTGCTTGGAAAGCGTTCCTTCGCTCCCGAATCAATCCAGCCCCCGTCCCAGTGGATGTTGAGGACACAGAACATGCCGGCTCCGGTGATCCAGTCGACGACCTCGCTGACCCGGCGGAACTTGTCGGGCCGAACGTGACCGTCCTCGGCGTAGGTGTCCCAGGCCACCGGCAGGCGGACGGTCTTGAACCCGAGTCGGGCCAGCGCCTCGACGTAGTCCTTGGTGATGAGGGGATTCCCCCAGCCGGTTTCCCAGGTGGTGGTGTTCTCCAAGGTGTTGCCGATGTTGATGCCAGGACTCATCTGGGCGGCCGCGGTCCACGCATCCAGCTCGGTCATCTTCTCCAGGCCGGGCGGTGTCGCTTTGCCCGGACCATCGGCAACCGCGGCAAGGGAGCCCGATGGCCTGGGCGGCGGGGTGAGGCAGCCCAGTGCCTGAAACACGCAGAAGAGGGTAGTCAGGAGTAGCGAGCGGCGCGAACTACACATGGGGGTCCT
>JADGRD010000103.1 GCA_017881285.1 Pseudomonadota bacterium
ACCGAGGACGGCAAGCTCTTGCGCATCAAGGGCCTTGGCAGCAGCCTCCTTGGCTTCGTCCGCCACTTTCTGTGCCGCTTCTAGATTCTTCTCGGAGGCAGCCAGCTTGACCTTCAAAGCGGTGACCTCATTGCCCAGGGCCGCCGCCGACTTCTGGGCCTCGGCTTTGGCAGTGGACGCCTTGCTGAGAGCCTCCTTGCAGACGGTGTCCTCGCAAGCGGTGGCAGCGAGCAGTGCCCCGCCAAAAACCAGCAGCGAAAGCAGCCTCATCATACGAGTCATGGTCGTCTCCTTGTCGAAGAGGGCAACAGGCAGGGAAGGAATCTCCCCCCAGGCTTCCCTTCTACCGGCTGCCCGCGGATCCTGTCAACGAAACTAGTTTCGGGGTTTTCACCACAGAGAGCGCAGAGGCACAGAGACGGAGGAAGACCGCGTGCGTGCCAGCGGGCTCTGCCTGATGGTACGCATCGCGGGGGACGGAAAGGACCCTCTCAGCGTCCTTTCGACGAATGATGGAGGTTCCAGATCCGGATCCGAACCTTCCATTCTCGTTCACCTCTGCGCTCTCTGCGCTCTCTGTGGTGGAAGATCCGGAAAGTGCCCGGCTTTCAAACCGTTCGGCGCTCTAGCGCCTGGGCACGGTCATTGCCGGCTGGCTCCTCCACCTTTCGGTGGCCATGGTCATCAACCTGGGCTGCGTCTTCTGGCCGCTCGGGCAAGTGCAACAGCCCATTTGACGTCTACGGCTTCCGGCGGTTACTCTGATCTTTATGGCGGGGCAGATCAGTCCAGAGGCTGCGCTCCTTCGTGTCCTAATCACGGGCGAAGGCTATGGGCTCGATCTCACGCGCCGGGTACGGGAGTGGACCAACGGCAGGTTGATGCTCGACGATGAGGTCTTCTACCAGGCCGTGCGGGTCCTCGAGGAACAGGGCCTGGTCGAAAGCTATATGAGCGAGCCCACCGGTCAGCGCGGGGGCCAGCCGCGCCGCTACTACAAACTCACCGCCGCCGGGCAGCGCGCGGCACTGGAGGTTCTGACCGCCTCCCTGACCGGACAGACGTGAGGCGATCTTCAACATGGGAACCCTCAAAGGGTTAGCTCTGCACTCGGCACCTGCCACCCGCCCTGCCTCCCCCTCGCTACGCTCGGCCTCGCCATGTCCTCCCGCGATGGTACGCGGCCAGCGAAGCTGGCCGGCTTCCCACGCGCTAGTCGCGTAGGAAGTAGGCTAGCCGCGTAGGAAATAGACCGCGACTCCGGCGGCGGCGGCGATGGCCATCGCGAGGAGGATGATCGCAATCCACAGGCGCGAGCCACCCGACGTGGGGCCGCCGGCCGCCACTGCCGAGCGAGTCGCGGTGCGCGCCGCCGAGCCGTGCGTGGCCGTGGGCCGCTTCTCGACCGGGGCCGCCCCAGGCGTAGGCCCGCCGGCCGTGGCGCGGGGAGCGGTGGCGCTAGGCTGGGGTGTATGGAGAGGCGGGATCTCGAACTTGAAGCCGAACTGCTGGAAGAAATCCTTGAGCTTCCTCGTCATCTCGTCGAACTGGCCGGGACTGACCGGGAAGGTGTTGGTGTGGAAACGCATCTTGTGGGTTTCGGCAACGACCTCGTACTGGCGGCCCTGGGCCAGGCGGTCGACCTGGTAGGCGGTGGCGATCACGGTGGTGGGGCCGCCACCCTCGGGGACGATGGAGACGTGTTGCACGGCCAGCCGGCCGCCGTCGGTGGATTCCTCGGCGGGCGCCGACAGCTCCAGGCGGCAGACCACGGGACCGACGAAGGGTTCCTTACCCAGGGTGAACTTGAAAACCTCCGCCAGGGCAACCGACTTGCCCGCGTACATCGTAAGTTTGCCGTCTTCCATGCAGGCTCCCACGCGGCAGCAATCGCTGCTCTCCCTCCCGCTAACTTCGGCGGCCTGCGTCCGGAACTGAAGTCGGGGCCAGAAAAGGAAACGGGCGCCTCGAGGGCGCCCGTCTGGGCCGGAGAAATATTGGCGTCTACTGCTGCCTTCCTCAATTCGCCTTCGAGCGTCGGCCGACAAGGCCCTTCGGGCACGTCGGCCGTCGGTGAATCGAAGAACCAAACGGTAGTCTTACTTGGCGGAGTCCTGGATGCCCCGGGCCGCGGCAGCAACGCCCGAACGCGCGGCCATATAGTCGTTCACCGCCGTGAGGAATTGTTCGAGGTCTTCCTTCTTCTTGCCCTTGCGCGACTTCTTGCCGCAGCTCTCCCAGGCCTGCAGTTGCCGCATCTCTTCCTCGAGGTACTGCTTGTGCGAGGCCTTCCACGTCGGCACCGACTTCGCGTCGACCTTCGCCTCCTTGTCGGCGACGACCAGAAGCGGCCCGCAGTCCTTGCGCACCCGATCCATGAACGCGACCGGGTCCTTCTTGAAGCACGCGTCGCTCATGAACTCGAGGACCTCCTGCGCGTCCTTCATCTTGGCGAGGCCGGGAATCGCGCAGTAGAGGAACTTCTCGAAGGCAGCGGTCTCGGCGGTGATGTCCGGCGTGGTGTGCCAGGCCGTGCCCAGCTCTTGAATGAGCTGATCCGTATCCTTGGTCGAGCCGCGCTTCTTGATCTTTTCGGAGTAATCTTCCAGGCCCGACTGCAATCTGGGCAGCGTCTCGCGGTACTTGTCGATGGGGCCGACCAGCTCGGTCGGGGCGTCGCTCAGGCCACCGAAGGCCTGGCGCGCGCGCTCGATCTTCGGCACGCACTCGTTGGTCAGGTAGTCGGCGAAGGTCTTCTGCTGGGTGAAATAGGCGGATTCGATGCGCTGCTGGAACTGCTCGCCCTTCTGGAACATGCCGATGTCCACCTCGCTGGCCATCACGCAGTTCCAGAACGCGCCGGTCTCGCGCTTTTCCAGCTCGACGAATTTCTCGGCGTAGTTCAGCTTCTCCTGCGCGGCGGCCTTGCGATTGCGATCTTGCACCTGCCTGACGACGACGAAACCGACCACGACGAGAACGACGGCGCCGACGATCATCCGGTTGCGCCTGCGAATCGCCTCACGCGCGGCCATCTGCCGGGCGTATTCGTCGACGCTGTCGATGACAGGGGCGCCGCCGGGATAGCCGGCCGGAGCCATGCCGGGGAGGGCTGCCGCGACTGGAGCCTGGGCGGGGGGGGGAGCCTGGACGGGGACCGGGGCCTGGGCGGGCGCCGGAGCCCGGATGGGCGCCGGGACCGGGACGGGCGCCGGAGCCTGGACAGGGGTAGCCAGGGGAGTGCCACACTTGTAGCAAGTCGTTGCCGTGGGAAGATTCGGGTGTCCGCATTTTGGACAGGAAGCCATCGTGCTCTCCTTTGTTCAACGCGGCGCGACGAACGCCGCAAGGCTAGCCCTTTTTAACAGATTGCTTGGAAAACACGGCCCAAGATTTTAGGTAGTCTAGCGCGACCTGGAGTTGGTAGTCGGACAGGCGCTTGACCTCGACCGGCTTCTCGCCTTGCTCGTTACGCAGGTGGCGGTCGATGTTGCGTTCCCGCATCATTTCGCCCTCGCCGGTGTCCGAGGGCGGGGCGGTGGCGTCCACGATGATGTTGGGCATGATGCCCTGGCCCTGGATGGACCGGCCGCTGGGCGTGTAGTAGCGCGAAACCGTCAGCTTGAGCCCGCAGGGTTTCGCCCCGCATCCGTCGATGGTCATCACGGTCTGCACCGATCCCTTGCCGAAGGTGGGGCTGCCCAGCACCACCGCGCGCTCGTGGTCCTGGAGCGCGCCGGCCAGGATCTCGGCGGCCGAAGCGGTGGCGCCGTCGACCAGCACCACCATGGGGAACCCCAGCCAGGTGCCGCGGCTGTGTGCCATCTGGCGGTCCATCTCCTTGCCGGCCTTACCCACGGTGCGCACGATGAGCCCATCGGCCAAGAATCGGTCGGCCACCTTCACGCCCTGGTCGAGCAGTCCCCCGGGATTGTGGCGAACGTCGAGGATGATGCCCTTGATGCCGCCCGTCTTCTGGGTCTGTTTCTGCAGGTCTTCGAGCCCTTCGAGCACCTTGGCGTCCGCGATGGACGAGAACACGCGCAGCTTGATGTAGCCGTAGCCTTCGGCGAGCAGGCGCCACTCGACCGCCCGCACCTCGAACTTCTCGCGCTTGATGTGGATGGTGAGCGAACGACCCCGGCGGAGGATGGAGAGCACGACCTCGCTGCCCGCCGGCCCCTGGATGCGCGCGATGGCGTCGGTCCAGTCGAGTGGTGCCGCCTCCACCCCGTCGATGCGCTCGATGAGGTCCCCGCTCTCGATGCCCGCGCGCCAGGCCGGCGAGCCCTCGATGGGCGAGACCACCACGAAGCCGCGCTTGCGCTTCTCGAGGTCGATGCCGATGCCGATGATTTCGGCATTGCCCTCGGTTTCCTGCTTGAGTTTCTCGTACTCGTCGGGATCCATGAAACGCGAGTGCGGGTCGAGGACCTCGGTCAAGCCCCGGGCCGCGCCGTACATCAGATCGCTCTCCGGGATGTCCTCGACGTAGTTGTTCTCGATGTACGAGAGCACCTTGGTGAAGATGGCGAGCTTGTGGTACGGGTCGAACCGTCCCGCGGCGAGCGGCCGCGCGGCCACCATGCCGCCCACGAAGGCGGCGAGGACCAGAAGCGAAAGGGCGGGGACGCGCAGACCCGGAAAACTTCGGCGTTTCATGGCCGAGCATTATGACACATTCGTGAACCCAGCCCTTTCGCCCTCTGTTCCTCCGTTCCTCCCTGTTCGTCCCTCCGATCCGACCTCCGTAGGATCTGGGTAAGGACGAGCCGTCGGGCAAAGCCCGCCTACGCCAACGCGATCCGATGCCATCCCACGCGGCAGGCTACTTGTATTCGAGTACCACGACTTCGGCGGATGGTTTGGTGCGTAGGCCGGTGATGGCGATGCGGTTCGACTTTTCGCGGCGAACGTTGGTCCGGCCAGCCAGGAACGGGTCGACCGGGGCCAGCTCCTTGATGGTCACGTCCTCGGTCTTGAAGTGCATGGGGATGATCGCGAGGCGCGGCCGGATCTGGTCCACCACGTGGGTAGCCTCTTGCGCGTCGATGGTTCCGGCGCCGCCCACCGGCACCAGCACGACGTCGACCGAGCCAATGGCCGAGAGCTGCTGGTCGGTCAAGGGGTGGCCCAGGTCGCCCAGGTGGGCGATGCGCAGGGGGCCGATTTCGAAGATGAAGACGGTATCGAGCCCGCTCTCGGCACCGCGCTTGCCGTCGTGGTACACGCCCACGGTGCGGACCGAGATGTCCTTGACCTTCTCGTCGATCCTGACCCAGCCCTTCTTGTCGGCGGTCAACCCGCGCAGGACGCGCGGCTTACCTTGCAGGAGCGCGACGTTGGTGTGGTCGGAGTGTTCGTGGCTGATGGTCACCGCGTCCGCGTGCAGGTCGGCCGGCGGCAGGTAACCGATGTTGGTCGGGATGGGGTCCATGACGATGCGTGCGCCGCTCGCACTTTCGAGCAGAAAGCAGGATTGGCCGTACCAGGTCAGGTAGGCCACCGGGCGCGACGCGGCCCGCGCGACCCGGACGCCAAGGCCCGCGCCAAGGACGGTCGCAAGCAAGGCGCAAGCGAGGCTCTTCGGCCTGACGGCGAACATGGCGCAAGTTAGCCGCCAAAGCGGGGCTGACGTCAACTCGCGCGTGGCAAGAGTGGTCTTGTCGCCACCGGCTTTCCCGGCCATGCTGAGGGGCGCGGCAAGGACCGCAGCCCTCGTCAGGGGTCGTCAGCGATGGAGAAACCGGAAAAAACGCGAGCCGAGCTCAAGCGCGCCTGCAAGGAAGCGCCGCGCCAGGCCGGCGTCTATCAGGTCAAAAACCAGCAGTCCGGCAAGATCCTGCTCGGCAGCAGCACCAACCTGCACGGCCCGCTCAACCAGCATCGCTTCCTGCTGTCCATCGGCCGTCACAACAACGCGGCCCTGCGAGCCGACTGGAATCGGCTCGGCCCCGATGCCTTCACCTTGGAGATCCTGGAGGCGGTCAAGCCGAGCGACGGCCCGCGGTTCAAACTGGACGACGAGCTCATCCTGCTCGAACAGAGCTGGCTGGAGAAGCTGGGACTGCCCAGCGAGCGGGGCTACGACCTCGGACCGCTCCAGCGTGACTAGTCGTCGGGGCCCGTCATGAGCTTCTTCTATTTTCTGGCCACCTGGCTCCTGACGGTCGCGGCCGTCTTGGCTTTGCTCCCGTCGCTCGTGTTCTTGCTTGAGGTCGTCGCGGCGCTGCTGCGGCGGCCAGCGTCCCTGCCGGCTTCCCCGCGGCCACCGCGCCTGGTCGTCTTGATCCCCGCGCACGACGAGCAGGCGCAGATCGCGGCGACCGTGCGCGCGCTGCGCGGCGAGCTTGGCCCGGCCGACCGGCTGCTCGTCGTCGCGGACAACTGCCAGGACCGCACCGCCGCGCTGGCCCGCGAGGCGGGAGCCGAGGTCATCGAGCGGCACAGCGCCACCGAGCGGGGTAAGGGCTTCGCCATCTCCTTCGGGGTCGCCCATCTGCAAGCCGATCCGCCCGAGGTGGTCGTGATCGTGGACGCGGATTGCTACGTGGTGCGAGGTCGTCTGGCTGGGTTGGCGCAGGCCGCGCAAGCCGCGGGCACGGCAGTTCAGGCGGACTACCTCCTCACCGCCCCGGCCGCCGCCAAAGGACTGGTCAAGGTCAATGCCTTCGCCATCCTGGTGCGCAACCGCGTGCGTGCGCGGGGTCTCGACCGCCTGGCCCAGGTCTGCCAGCTCATGGGCAGCGGCATGGCGTTCCCGTGGCCCGTGCTCAAGGGCGCGCCCGCCATGCGCGAGAACCTGGTGGAGGATATGGCGCTGGGCCTGGAATTGGCCCTGCAAGGCCGGCCACCCCGCCATTGCCCGGAGGTCAGGGTGGAAAGCGAGCTGCCGAGCGGCGCCCAGGCCGGGCTGGGGCAGCGCCGGCGCTGGGAACACGGCCAAATTGCCACCATGTCGTCCTACGTACCGCGCCTGCTGGCGGCATGTCTGCGACGGCCGCGGCGCGCGCTTCTGGGACTCGCGCTGGATCTGCTGGTGCCGCCCCTCGCGTTGCTGGCCATGATCGAGCTCACGCTACTCGCCGTGGCCGGAGCGGCCGCTGGCTTGCGCCTCGCCTCCGCGCTGCCCGCGCTGCTCGCCTTCGCTTCGGTCGCGTTCATGCTCGTGGCCGCCGGCCTGGCCTGGATGGGCTTTGGCCGGGAAACCCTGTCCCTCGGCGCCGCTCTGCGCATTCCCTTCTACGTGTTGTGGAAAGCCGGCCTCTACGTCTCGCTGCTGGTCAAGGGCAAGCAGAAGACGTGGGAACGCACGGAACGAGATCCCTCGGGTCCCGGCGATCTCGACCGCTAGTTGATCTCTTGTGGTTGGTCAGGTCCCGCTGCTGATTTTGATCGAACGCTCGGCGAGTTCGCGTCCGTAGTCGGTCCACATGCCCTTGCCCCAGTAGCGGTAGCACGAGGTTTCGGCGGCGAGCAGGTGAAAGAGGGCGTCGCGGTAGCGGGGGGTGGCGGGTGGGACGGTGCCCAGGATCCTCTCGGCGAAGAGGGCGCTGGCGCGTTCCATGGGCCGCAGGACTTCGTCGTAACCGCGCACCCATGAGATGTTGTTGGTCCACGAGCCGCCCTCGACGTGGAAGCCCGCATCCTCGCGTTTCAATTCGTCGATGACCTGAGCGAGTTTCTCCGGCCCCGAGCCCGCCTCATGGCGTTGCCACAGGCGATGGTGAAAGAGCGGTTGGATAGCTGGGAAATCCGCCGCGGTGATACCGATGGATTCCAGCCAGTCGAGGTACTCGCTCACGTTGAGCGGCGGCACCTCGGAGCCACTCGCCTCGCGCATGACCTCCAGGAATTTCGGCGGGAACTCGTTCATCATCACCCCGCCGTTCTCTCCGTCGGCGATTTGGGTCACCAGCCGGGGGATGCGCCGGCCGGCGAGCTCGGTCGCTCCCACACCCTTGGCCTCGTAGTAGGGCTGCATCTGACCGACCAGCTTGCTGTCGCTGCCCTGGGTCTTGATGATGGCGATGATGGACGCGGTTTCGCCTTCGCTGCTTCTGGCGACCAGGCGATGCGGGAGGTGCTTGTCGCGAAGGGGGCCGCCGTCCTCTCCGCGCTCGACACTGTGCTCTTGCACCAGCACCCAGCGGTAGCCGCAATCGCGCAGCGTCTTGACGAAGGCGAAGGCGACATCGGGCTGGTTGGGCAGCGCCATCTCCGACGGCGAGAATCCACGCACGCGCGCAAGGGCGTCCAGGCCGAAGATCGCGGCGAAGTGCTGCTGGAAGGCCTCGACGTGCAGGCGGAAGTCCTGAACCGGCGTCGACGGCGCCACCGCGTGTCCCCAGGGGGCGCCCAACCATTCCACGCAACGGGCGTAGTCGGGATCGTTCGCCAGCGGCACCAGCGCTTCGAAGACATCGTCGAGGCCCATGTCGCGCAGGCCGTGCAGCAGCGTCCCCGAATACTCGAGCATGACGCGCGGCTGTTTCCCCTCGCGCACGAGCTGCGGGATGAACTCCCCCATGCGCTTGTAGCACCAGTGGAAGACCCCGGCGTTGTGATTGTCGCCATCGTGGGGGTGCTCCAGCATGTGCTGCAGGTTGCTGATGATGCGCGCGGTGTGCAGGTCCGCCCCGCCCGCCGGGATGAGGGGCTGGTGCATGTGCAGGGCACAAGCGAAGCCCGCGCGGATGCGGCCGAAGTCGACGCCCGAATCGAGGCAGTGCGGTGGTCGCGCCATCGCCGCCCGTACCGCCTCCTCGTGACCCGAGATGTTTGGCAACCCATCGACCGTCTCGGGCCAGGAATCATCCATGGCGAGGATTGTACCGGGTCCGGGCTTGATTCGCCTCGTGTTGGGTGTGCACGAACCTGGATCACGTCGAAGTGATGGATGGACTCTCCTGCGCCTGGACCCATGGATCTATGGATCTGATGGCAGCATCAACAAG
>JADGRD010000755.1 GCA_017881285.1 Pseudomonadota bacterium
TATCGTTGAAGACGAGGAGCGTCGTCGGGCGACTTGCGCCTTTCGCGATGGCAGGGACCGAGGCTGGCCAATCACCGTTGGTGTTGGACATCTTGTTGGCCTCCCAGTAGTCCTTGTCCGCGACGAGCACGGGACTGAAGCCGTTCTGGACTCGCCTGATAATCTGGTTCGACCAAGGATCCGGCAAATTGTCCTCGCCGAATACCGGAGGTCCACCTTGCTCGATGGTCATCTGCGTTCGCTTGACGCCTGGTATGAAGCTGGCCCAACCCGACAGAAGCGTGTAGGGCCGAATGTCAACGCCGTCTTGTCGACGCATCGCCATGGCCGATGTTCCAAACCACGTCAACCCCTGGCGGGTGTTGTCACTCCCCCAAATGTACTCGCCCTGACCGGTAGGATTGTCTTTGCTGGCGTTCACCTCTTCCGAGTATTTGCCGAGGCCGCTGCTGTAGTGTTGGATAACCGCGAAATCCGGACTTGGCAAGCCATAGTTTCCGCAACCGAACCAGCAATCGACGCTGATGGGTCGAGTAGCGTCCAGCTTGGTCATGGCGTTGAACAGGTCGGCCTCGAACTGATTCGAATCGCCGTTCTGATAGCAACCGTTCGGCTCGTTGGCCTGACTCCACCGAATAATGGACGGGTGATTGCGATCGCGAAGTACCATCGCCTGGACGTGGCTGACCATGGTGTCGTGCGAGGCGATGAAGTCAACATTCTGGTTGCTGCAGCGAATGGCCGACTCGCCCATGAGCATGAGGCCAAGCTCGTCCGCAGTGTCGAGCATGTAGGGGGTCGCGAGCTCTTGATGGATACGAACGATGTTGTAGTTCAGCTTCTGGTAGTTTCGCACCGCTTGTGGCCACCCGGGATTTCCCGCCGAGGGAGGCAGGAAGCCCGGAAGGGTCCCGTACGCGTCGCCCTTGCCGCCGTTGTCGATACTGTCGTAATCGGCCCCCTGGATATTGTCACCCCGGTGATTCACGCGAATGCCGTTGAGGTAGTAGTAGACGTGATTGGCGTCGGCTCGTTTTCTTTCGCTTTGGCGGAAGCCGAAACGAACGACTTTGCTGTGGGCGATCTTGCCACCTCGGCTCATCTGGAGGCTCAAATTGTGGAGGCGAGCCTTGTAGTCCGCCTGGTAGGGAACGTTCGGCCACCAGTAGGACTTCGTGTCGAGCCCCCACTTGATTGGGCCGATGGTCGTCGTCGTGGTAGTGTTTGGCGCTGCCGTGACAGTCTTGTCGGCAAGCGTCGGATACGTGAAGGTGTCGCAGTTCCACGAGCTGAGCACGCTCGACAGTGTGACATCTTGGCTCGTGCTGCCGGTATTCGTGATTGCCACGTCGTAGGTCAAGGTGCCGTCCGTGACGCTCGTCCGCACGAAGGCATCGCTGATGTAGACATCGGGCACCACGCGCAACGTGGCCGAGCGGAAGATCCCTTGCGCGACGTTGGAGGACCAATCTGCCCCCATGGGAATCAGCCACTTGCCGCTGCTGTTCTTCATCGCCTGACCGCCCTTGACGAGCACCGAGATCGCATGCTGCTTGCCGGGGGTCACGACCTTGGTGACGTCGAAAACGGAAGGAAGGAACGAAGTCATGTTCGTTCCGACTTCCTTTCCGTCGACCGACAGCGTTGCCTGGAAATTGACCGCGCCGAATTCGATCAGGGTTGTTTGCGCAGCGCCAGAATCTGGAACCGTGATCTGCGTTGCATAGGTACCACTCGCGGCATTGACGCCTTGTTTTGCCCAACCGCCACCTGGAACCTGGAGCGTGCGCTTTGCCCCACCTGCGGGCGTGAAGTCCCACGTACCAGCTATCGATGTAGAAAATGGCTCGGCTACGGTCGACGGCCCGCACTGTCCACCGGCAGAGGCATCGATTGGTCCAGATGTCCCGCCCGAGCCCGTGCGACCACCAGAGCCGGTCACACCGCCGTCAACATTGGAGCCGCCCGAGCCGTTGTTTCCAGCTGTGCCGCTCGCACCGCCTGAGCCTGTCTGCCCACCCGAACCCGTCGCACCGCCGGCGGTAACGCCGCCCGAGCCGCTTTTGCCAGCCGTGTTGCTTGCACCACCTGCGCCCTGGCCCCCGGGGCTGGTGCTACCGCCCGAGCCTGTCTGCCCACCCGAACCGGTCGCACCGCCACCGGTAACGCCGCCCGAGCCACTCTTGCCAGCCGTGTTGCTTGCACCACCTGCGCCCTGGCCTCCGGGGCTGGTGCTACCGCCCGAGCCACCGGCCCCTCCCCTGCCCGTCGCGCCCCCGCTCGAACCACCATTGTCCCCGCCGGAGGTATTGGACGAACAAGCGACGCCAAGCGCCATGGTGGCGATGGTGAATGTGCTCAGAATGCGAAAGGATCTCATGGGTTCCTCCGGGTTGGCCCTAGTACGTTGACTCTCCGTGTTCGGCGTTTCTTGCGGATGCGATTTGGGGAAGGAAAAGGGGGCGCTCAAAATGATTCTCTACTGGAGATGGCGGTGTGAGCCGCTGCACCCGCTCTGGCCGGAGATTCCTGCCGTCGCGCCCCAGTTGCCCGTGTACGTGATGTTCCCGTTGGTGTTGTTTTCGTTACAGTTGAGGTTTGCCCATTCCCCCACCCTCAGCTGTGGCTGATGCCCGTAGACGACAGGTTGTAGACCTCGTTGTGAAGACCGTCGAA
>JADGRD010000004.1 GCA_017881285.1 Pseudomonadota bacterium
GCCACACCCGATCCCATCTCGAACTCGGAAGTTAAGTCCTCCAGGGCCCATGGTACTGCAGGGGAAACTCTGTGGGAGAGTAGGTCGCCGCCGGGATTATTTTCAGCGCGGGAAGAGGCAAACCCTCTTCCCGCGCTTTCATTTTCGGGGTGGCGGCGTCTCCTCGAAACTGCCGAGGCGCGCCAGGTGGCGGCCGAACTGTTCGGCGATGAGGTGTTCCAGACAATAGGTGCTCCCCGCCAGACGATGGCGCTCGCAGTCGACCTTGCGGCAGGACGCCTTGCGCTCACTGATCTCGCCCAGGTGTTCTTCCAGCCGCGCGAGGCAGTACGGCCGCAGGGTGCTGGGGTGGTCGAGGTCGCGCAGCTTGCGCGTGCCGTCGGGCCGCGGCCGGCAGAGAATCGGCGGTGACTCGCCCTCCTCGGGCCACACCGCGAGCCAGGTCGCGCCGCACTCGGGGCACTGCCGCAGCTCCTCCCATTCCGCGATATCGATGGCCGACCAGCGCATCACGGCGTCGTCCTCGATCACGGCCCAGTCCGGCCGGGCACCGCAGGAACAAGTCGCCGACGCCTCTCTCTTGGTCGCCATGAGTGCCAGGTTACTCGAAAACCCGGCCCATGAAACACGGGCATGCTGAAACTATCGACATGGGAACCCTGAAAGGGTTAGCTCTGCACTCGGCACCTGCCACCCGCCCTGCCTCCCCCGCGCTTCGCGCGGCCTCGCCAACCCCTCCCGCGATGGTGCGCTGCCAGCAGAGCTGGCAGGCTCCCCACGCGAGTGGCGACCGTTTATACTCGCGGCCATGACAGCTCCGACCGACATCCTTCGCGAACTGCGCGAGCGCGGCTTCGTCCAGCAAGTCAGCGACGAGCCGGTACTCGTCGCTCTGCTCGCGCGTGGCCCGGTGACTTTCTACGCCGGTTTCGACCCCACCGCCTCCAGCCTGCACGTGGGCAGCATGATTCCCCTGATGGCGATGGCCCACCTGGCGCGCGGGGGCCACCGGCCGATCGCGGTCCTGGGGGGTGGCACGGCCATGGTTGGCGATCCCAGCGGCAGGTCGGAGCTGCGACAGATGCTGACGGTGGAAACCATCCAGGAGAACCGGCGCGCCATCGAGCCGCAGGTGCGACGCTTTCTTGGCGACGCGGGCGATAAAGCCATCGTGATCGACAATGCCGACTGGTTGACCCCGCTGAACTACCTCGAGTTTCTGCGCGACATCGGCCGCCACTTCAGCGTCAACCGCATGCTCGCGGCCGAGGCCTACCGTGTGCGCCTGGAGAAGGGTCTGTCTTTCATCGAATTCAACTACCAGATCCTGCAGGCCTACGACTACCTGGTGCTCCACCGCAGGTATGGTTGCGCCTTGCAGGTGGGCGGCGACGACCAGTGGGGCAATATCTTGGCCGGCACCGATCTCATTCGGCGCTTGCACCAGGCTGAAACTTACGCGCTTACCTTCCCGCTCATCACCACTGCAGCCGGTGCCAAGATGGGCAAGACTGCGGCCGGCGCGGTCTGGTTGTCCGCTGAGCGGACCAGCCCCTTCGACTTCTACCAGTACTTCGTCAACGTCGACGATCGCGACGTCGCGCGCTTCCTCAAGCTCTTGACTTTCCTGCCCATGGACGAAATCGGCCGCCTGGCGGCCCTCGAGGGCGCGGAACTGCGCGTGGCGAAGCAGACCCTGGCCGTCGCGGTGACCGCCATCGTGCACGGCCAGGCCGAGGCGGAAAAGGCGCAGAACGCGGCACGCGCGGCCTTTGGCGGCGGCGGTGGCGATCTCGTACCCACGCATGTCGTGGTCGCATCGGACGTGGCGGCTGGGCTGCGGACCGTGGATCTCCTGGCCGCAGCCGGTCTCGCCGCCTCGAAGAGCGCGGCGCGCAGGTTGGTGGAGCAGGGCGGGGTCCGCCTCGGTGCTCGGAAGGTGGCTAGCGTCGACGATGTGGTGCAGCCCGGTGAGATCGCGGCCGACGGCACGCTTCTTCACGCCGGCAAGAAGCACGTGCGCCGCATCGTGGTAGGCTAGAGCTCCTTGCGCATCCAGGTGGAGGTCTTCGACCTGGCCATCTGGTACTCGACGGTGGCCGTGATGGCGGGGGCGATGCTCTTCTGGTCGATGACGTCGAACCCGAGCTTTTCGCCCTGGAACCCCTGCGCCCCGTCGGTCACGAGGTAGAGGTGAAGCGCCCCGTCCATGCGCGCCTTCTTCATCGCCGCGTCGATGAGCGAGTAGCCCAGCCCCTCCCCGCGCCGCTCCGGAGTGACGGCCAGCATGCGCAGGAGGGCGTCGTCCTCGACGTGCTCGATGGCCACGCAGGCGGCGATCTCGTCGCCTGCGGGCGATGGCATGACCAGGAACTCGGACCACACCTTGTCGAGCCCGCCGTGGGTGATTCCGGCCCGGTCGAGGAGCTGGCCGATCTGCGTTTTGTCGCCCGGACGTGCCGGTCGCACCGGGTCGCCCAGGCGAGCGAGCAGAAGGTCGTGCAAACCGCCATAGTCGCCGGAGCTCATGATGGTGACGGTGTCCCCCGGGGCCGCGCGCTTGGACAGATGGTCCGCAGTCGCCTCCGCGCCGGCGATCACGCGCGCTGGGATCTCCAGGCCGCGCAGATCCGAGGCCAGTCGCTCCACGTCCAGGCGCTGGCCGGCCGGCACCTTCTCCGGCGCGTGCAGCGGGGCGAGCACGACCTCATCGGCTAGGGCCAGCGCGTCAACGAAATCGTGCTGGAAGATCGCGCGCCGGCTGGTGGCCGAGCGCGGCTCGAAAGCCACGATGAGCTTGCCCGGTCCGTGCCGGCCCTTGAGGGCGCCTAGGGTTTCGCGAATCGCGGTCGGGTGGTGGGCGAAATCGTCGACGACGGTCACGCCGTAGGCGATGCCGCATACCTCTTGCCGGCGTTTGACCCCGAGGAAGCGCCGTGCGGCGCGCGCGATCTTGGGCAGCTCGATGCCCAGGCAATGCCCGGCCGCGATGACGCCGGCGAGGTTCTCCATGTTGAAGATCCCGGCCATACCGGTATCGAGACTGGCCACGCCCCTGCCCTCGTGGGCGACGCGTAGGATGGAACGCCCGCCGAGGTTGCGGCCCGTCACCTCGAAGGTCCACTGCGCGTCGCTACCCGGACGTCCGTAGGTCGTGATCTTGCAGCGCGCGGATCGGGCCACATCCATCGCGCCCGGCGAGGCCGAGCACACCACGAGGTTGCCCTCGGGCGGAATGAGCGCCACGAACTCGCGGAAGGCGTTCTTGACCGCATTCTCGTCGGCAAAAATGTCGGCGTGATCGAATTCCACCGAGGTCAGGATGACTAGGCGCGGCCGGTAGTGCAGAAACTTCGATTTCTTGTCGAAGAAGGCGGTGTCGTATTCGTCGCCCTCGACGACGAAATCGGACCCGGCGCCGAGGCGCCACGAACGATAGAAGTTCACCGGCACCCCGCCCACCAGGAAGGATGGATCGCGGCCGGCCTCCGTGAGCACGAACGACAGCAGGGACGAGGTGGTGGTCTTGCCATGCGTGCCGGCCACCACGAGGGAGTTGCGCTCGGCGAGAAAGAGCTCGGAAAGCAGGGCGGGGAACGAAACCAGTGGGATGCCGCGCTCCTGCGCGGCCAGCACCTCGACGTGGTCGCGCCGGCACACGTTGCCGACCACCACGCGGTCCGGAGCCCAGTCGAGGTTCTCGGGGCGGAATCCCGTCATGACCGGAATGCCCAGCTCCTCGAGCTGGGTCGACATGGGCGGGTAGACATGCTCGTCGGACCCCCGCACGTCGTGTCCCGAGTCGCGCAGCAGGCCGGCCAAGGATCCCATGCCGGTTCCGGCGATGCCTGTCAGGTGCAGCTTCATGAAACGCCTATGGCTTGATTCGGCACTCGGACGCGCCTGGCGGATACTCGGTCGCGAACGTCCTTACGTCGAGGGAAAACGAAGTTTCGAAGTCACGCAGGAGGCCACCCTTGTCCGCATCCTCGCCGCCCGAGGTGGTCCATTTCAGCCCGCTGACCGAGATCGATCCACAGGCCTCGAGGCGGCCACGCTTGCGGATGGCGAGCCAACCCTCACCCCATTCGCGCGCCAGGGTGAGGTCGCAGCCGCGCGCGCCCAGGCCACAGGCGATGTCCACGATGTCGTACCAGTACGGCCCGGCGGGTCCGTATTCCGCGATGTGGACGTGAGGCACGACTCCGCCGCTGACCCGTCCCTCCTGGCTGTCCAGGTGGAAATCGTGACTGAGGCCCGCCGCCAGATCGACGTAAAAGCATGCCTCTTCTGGACCGGCTTGCTCGAAATGCCCGGCCGAGGGCGAATCCAGTTTCACTTGTCCATTCGCCGCCGAAATGCGGATCTCGATGCGCTTCTGGCCTGCCGCGGGCGGCGGATTCTCGGCGGGATCGCGGGGACCACGGCACTTGCAAGTGGCGCCCGTGCAGCGTTTCCCGGCCAGGACCGCCACCGGCCCGCGAGGATGGGCCTTTTCCGCCCGCGCGCGGCGATACTCAACTTTCCACGTCGTGCACGCCGACATGAAAAGCGCCAGCGCAAGCGGGAGATACCATGGACGAGCCGCCATCGCGCACGTAGGATACACCGCCCGTGTTCCGAACAGCCCACAGAATCGTTCTTGCCCTCGCGCTTCTCTCCGCCACCGGACTCGCTGCGTGCGCTTCCAGCGAAGACGGCAAGCAGGTGACCTACGCGCTCTCCGCGAAACAGAACTACGATCGCGGCCTGGAGGAGCTGAAGAAGGAAAACTACGTCGAGGCGGCCCACTTCTTCAGCTACGTGAAGCAGAAGTTCCCCTTCTCGAAATACGCGGGTCTGGCCGAGCTGGCCCTGGCCGACACCGAATTCGCCCGCAACAACTACCAGGAGGCCATCGACTCGTACAAGAGCTTCGCGCGCCTGCACCCGACGCACGAGAAGGTCGAGGACGGTTACGTCGCCTTTCGCATCGCCGAGTGCTTCGTCAAGGAGATGCCGGACGATTTCTTTCTGCTGCCGCCGGCCTACGAAAAGGACCAATCCTCCGTGCGCGACGCCCTCCGCGAGCTCGACAGCGCCCGCGGCAAGTACCCCGACTCGCCCTATGCCAAGCCGGCCCAGGCCTACCGGCGCGAGGTCCTGCGCCGTCTCATCGAGCACGAGGTCTACGTGGCCCGCTTCTACCTCGAGCGCGGGCATCCCAAGGCGGCCATCCTGCGCATCGAGACGGCCCTGCGCCGCTACCCGGATTCAGGCCAGGAGGGCGAGCTCATGCTGGCGCTCGGCGAAACCCATCTCGAAATGGGCAACGCCGCCCGCGCCAAGCAGGTCTTCGAGCGCGTGCGTGGCGAATTCGGCAGCAGCCTGCAGGTCAAGCGCGCCGAGCTCTTTCTCGACTTCATCCGCCAGCGCTTCGGCGACAACCCCGTCGACAAACCCGCGCACGGGTGAGGACCGAGAGCACAGAGGCTACCGAGAGCACAGAGGCCGGAGACACCGCGCGCCCATGGCCAGATTCGTGCCCAGCCCGGAGACCTTCATCGTCGAGGAGATCCCTGCCTACCTGCCGGCGGGCGAGGGCGAGCACGCCTATCTGTGGATCGAGAAGCAGAACCTCACCACGCTCGAGGCGGTGAACCGCCTGGCGCGCGTGCTCGGGGTCGACGGCCGCGATGTCGGCTACGCGGGCATGAAGGATCGCCACGCGACCACCCGGCAGTGGCTGAGCGTGCTCGGCGTGGACACGGCCCGCGCGCAGTCCGCGGTCGTGGATGGCGTGCGCATCCTCGCCGCCGGTCGGCACAAGAACAAGCTGCGCGTGGGTCATCTGCACGGCAACCGCTTCGAGGCCGTGCTCGACGAGCTGGCGGCGGGCGAGGGCGAGACCATCGCGGCCCGGTTGCGCGAGCTGGCCGAGCAGGGCGTGCCCAACCGGTATGGGCACCAGCGCTTCGGGGCCGCGGGCGACAACCTCGCCTTGGGCCTCGCCGTGTTGCGGGGCACCCGACGCGAGTCCGACGGCCGCCGGCGCAAGCTGCTCCTCTCCGCGGTGCAATCCGCGGTCTTCAACCGCGTGCTTGAACTGCGTGCCGGGCAGGGCGGTCTTCTGCGCGTGCGGGGCGGCGACATCCTGCAAAAGGCCGCCTCGGGTGGGCAGTTCGTCTGCGCGGACGTCGCGACCGACCAGGCGCGCGTGGACGCGGGTGAGGTCGTGCCCACCGGACCGCTGCCCGGCAGCCACGTTCGTTCGCCCGAGCCCGGCAGCCCGGCCCGCGAGCTCGAGGATCGCGCGCTCACCGATCTCGGGATCGAGCCCCTGGAGCTCGGCCAGGTCGGCCGCTCGCTGCCCGGCGCGCGGCGTCCGGTGGTGGTCAAGGTCACACTCGGCGAGCCCGCCGTCACCGTCGAGCCGGGCGGCTTGCGTCTGCGTTTCTCGCTGCCGGCTGGGAGCTACGCCACAGTCGTGCTCGAAGCTCTGGGCGTGCGAGGGGATCGGCGCGACGAACCTGTGCTAGGTTCAGACGCCGAGCCAGCAAGCTAGACGGAGCACGCCAACCATGCACATCACCGAACACATCCTCGCGTTCACCCTCCTCGGATCGGAATGGGTCCTGTGGCTGCTCGTTTTGCTTTCGATCCTTTCGGTGGCGGTCATGGTCGAGCGCGGCATCGCCATGTCGGGGCGATGGGTCGATTTCGAAACCCTGAGCGCGAAGCTGCAGGACAAGATCGCGGCCGGCGATCTCAAGGCGGCCCGCGAGCTGCTCGGCGAGCCGAGAAGCCCCGAGGTGCGCGTGGCCCTCATCGGTCTCGAGCAGCTTCCGCGCGGCACCACGCCCGCCGTCGAGGCCATGGCCAGCGCGCGCTCGCGTGAGCGTCTGGCGCTGGAGAGCCATCTCGGGATCCTGGGCACGCTCGGCAACAACGCGCCCTTCATCGGCCTCTTCGGCACCGTCCTCGGGATCATCAAGGCCTTCGCGGATCTGGCGAAGAATCAGGGCGGTGGCGCGGCCGTGGTCATGGCGGGCATCGCCGACGCGCTGGTGGCGACCGCTGTCGGCCTACTCGTGGCGCTACCCGCCGTGGTCGCGTTCAACATCTTTCAGGGCAGGATCCGGCGCACCATGGGGCGGGTCGACACCATCGCGCACATGATCCTGACCGGCGCGCGCGACGAAAAGCCCGCCACCAAGGACGCGGGCAAGGGGGGCTAGGGACATGGCGGGCGCGGTCAGCCAGTTCGAGGACGACGACTCGGGACGGATGATCACCGAGATCAACGTCACCCCGCTCGTCGACATCATCCTCGTGCTGCTCATCATCTTCATGGTCACGACGACCTACATCGTGAACCCGTCGATCAAGGTCGACCTGCCCAAGGCAGTCAGTGGCAGCGATCAAGCACGCACCACGCTGGCGCTGACCTTGACCCGAGACGGGCAGCTCTACTTGAACGGCGACCGCTCCGACGAGACCAAGGTTCTCAAGCAGATCGCCGCCGAGTTGCCCAAGAATCCCGACCTGCAGGCCATCATCGCGGCCGACAAGGTCGTCCAGCATGGCAGCGTCGTCCACATCATCGACTTGGTGAAGCGCGCGGGCGTGCGCAAGTTCGCCATCAACGTGGACAGCACGGCCGCCGCCGCGGCCGGCGCCGAGGGCGCGGATCCGGCGGGAGCGAGGTAGACGCTGCGCGGGCGCGCAGGGAGCGGCGAGGTGGATAGCGGCGCAGGCGGTTCTGGCCCTCACCCGCACGCTTTCCTGTGGGGAGGCGCGGTCGCGATCACGCTGCACGCACTCGTCGCCGTTGGACTGGCGCTTGTCCCCTACCGGGATTGGCAGCGCGAACGCGTGATCTCGGTCGAGATCGACGTGCCCCCCCCGCCGCCGCCCGAGCCCTTGCCCCCGCCGCCCGAGCCGCCGCCGCCGCCACCCGAGCGGACCGCGAACCCGCGCAAGCTCGTGCCGCGGCTGCCGCCGCCCCCGCCCATGCCCAACCAGGAGACCAAGCCAACCGCGGCCACGGAGGAGGCGGTCCAACCCGTGTTCGGCGTGACCCAGGATTCCGTGGTGACGGGCGACAGTCCGGTGGCCGTGCCGGTGGGCAACACCCTGATGACCAAGGATCGCACCCTGGCCAAGGTGTCGCCGCCGCCGTTGCCCCCGGCCCCGCCGCCCCCGCCTGCCTTCGCGCCCGTCGACGAGGATGCGGTGGCGGAGTTTCCCGAGGCTCTCGTCAAGCCCGAACCCAACTATCCCGAGGTCGCACAGCGCATGGGGATTGGCGGCAGGGTGCGCCTCAAGCTCGGCATCGATCGCAAGGGCAACGTCAAGTCCGTGCGGGTGCTCGAGAAGGCTGGCTATGGCATGGACGAAGAAGCCGTGCGGGTGGTCTGGCAGTACAAATTCAAGCCAGCGAGAGGGGTGAACGGCCAGCCGGTCGATTTCGTCATCACCTACAACTTCACCTTCCGCTCGCCCGCGCAATAGCAGGGTGCAACGGGGTCATTAGACAGAGGCGAGGAGCGCGGATATGATCCACCCGATCCACATGCGCGCTGTCCGGCGGGTCGGTCTTGCTCTTCTGCTCTCGTTCCTGGGCGTCGGAACGCGGGCGCACGCTCAAACGGGCGGCGGCACGCCTGCGCCGCCGCGCCTGGACCGGTCCTTCGATGTCCAGCTCTTTCACCCCGCGGTGGGGTCGGGAAGCTTCATCACCCTCGACAGCGCCGAGGTTCTCGAACACCGGCTCTGGCACTTCGGCCTGGTCGCGAGCTACTTGCGCCAGCCGCTGACCTACACCCTGCAGAGCCTCGGCGAGTCCGCCAGCTCGACCACCCTGGCGCCCGTGCAAAACCTGGCCATGACGGAACTGGTGGCGGCCGTTGGTCTGCGCAACCGCTTCGAGGTCGGCGCGGCCTTGCCCCTAGCGCTTACCTGGGGCGGCGATGGCTTTGACAGTTATGGCCGGCGCACGGGCGGCATGGGCGCCGCGGCCGCGCTCGGCGACCTGCGCGTGGAGGGCAAGGCCGAGATTGTGGGGTTCGGCCGCGATCGCGCCTTCCTGCTCAGCCTGTCCGCCGGCGGCACCCTGCCCACCGGCGACGAGTCCGCGTTCCTCGGCGAGAAGTCCGTGACCGGCCGCGCCCGCGCCCTGCTCGAATACCAGCGCGGTGACCGGCTGCGCGCGGTCGCCATGGCCGGCGGCCTGCTGCGGGAGAAGTCCCAATTTCTCGGCACCCCCGAGGGCGTGGCCTTGCTCTACGGCGCCGCGGTCGAGGTGCTGCCGACCCAGCAAATGGGCGTGCTCGGCGAGGTGACCGGCCGTTATGCCTCGAAGTACTACGACACCAATCCGGCGGAATTCGACGCGGCCATGCGCGTCTACCTGCCCTCGATGCTGAGACTCATCATGGGGGCGGGCTTCGGGCTCAATCAAGGCGTCGGCAGCCCGGTGGTGCGCGCGTTCCTGGGTGTGGGCTGGGCGCCTGACTATCGCGACCGCGACCACGACGGCATCATCGATCTGAAGGACCGCTGTCCCGACGAGCCCGAGGACTTCGACGGCTTCCAGGACGAAGACGGCTGCCCCGACCCGGACAACGACGGGGACGGTATCCCGGACGTCGTGGACAAGTGCCCGAACGAGTCCGAGGACTTCGACACCTTCCAGGACGAAGACGGCTGCCCGGATCCGGACAACGACGGCGACGGCATCCTGGATCTCTACGACGCCTGCCCCAACGCGAAGGAAGATGGTCTGGGCAAGAAGCCCAACGACGGCTGCCCGAGCACGACCGAGGACGCTGACGGAGACGGCATCCCGGACGCCGTGGACAAGTGCCCGGACGAGCCGGAGGACAAGGACGGCTTCGAAGACGACGACGGCTGCCCCGACTACGACAACGACGGGGACGGTATCCCCGACGCCTACGACGCTTGTCCCAACGAGCCCGAAGACTTCGACGGCTTCGAGGACAACGACGGCTGCCCGGATCCCGACAACGACCACGACGGCATCCCCGATGTGCTCGACAAGTGCCCCAACCAGCCGGAAACCATCAACTACTACAAGGACGAGGACGGCTGTCCCGATCCGGGGCCCGAGCTGGTGCGTCTCGGCGAAACCGACGACAAGGTCTACCTCTCCGAGAACATCAACTTCCACACCGGCGCCGGCGGCAAGCCGCAGCTCACCATGAACGGCAATATGATGGTCGCGCTGGTGGCGCGCGTGCTCAAAGGGCACGTCGAGGTGTCCAAGGTCCGCATCGAGGTGCATGGTAAGGATGCGAACAAGGAGGTCACCCAGGAGCGTGGTGAGGTGGTGCTTGCCGCCCTGGTCAAGAACGGCATCGAGGCCGGGCGCCTCAAGGTCGCCGGGCTCGGGGCAGGGCCGAACCGCGTCGATTTTTTCATCGAGAGCAGGGAGCCGCGGCGGCGGGCCCGGCGGCCCGTCCCGGCGATCGCGCCCGCGGAGGGCGCGGCCGGAGCGACTTCCGGGGCGGCGCCGGAGACTCCCGTTCCCGCCGCCGAAGCGCCCGCGGCCCCGGAGAATCCGGCGCCGCCGCCACCCATCGTTCACCCCGACGAGGAGGCGCCGTAGCGCGGATTCGCGGGTCGCGCTAGCGTGCACACCATGAGGCCCCGCGGCTGGAGCGCCACTGACGTCGGCCAGAAACGCGACCACAACGAGGACACCTTCCTGTGCAACGACACCCTCGGCCTCTATGCCGTCGCGGATGGCATGGGCGGGCATCTCGGCGGCGAGCAGGCCAGCCGCATGGCGGTCGAGGTGCTGGAGAAGGAGATGTCGGCGCGCCTCTTTCCCACCCCGGACGGGCCCCGGTCGGCGAGCGTGGCCGAGGCCATGCGCGAGGCGACGACGCTTGCCTCCCGGGCCATCTACGACAGCGCCCAGGCCACTCCCGAGCGCGCCGGCATGGGCACGACCCTCACCGGCCTGTGTTTTCACGGCGGCAGCCTGAGCCTGTGCCACGTCGGCGACTCGCGCGCCTATCTCCTGCGCGATGGCCGCGCCCGCCAGCTCACCGAGGACCATTCGTGGATCCAGGAGCAGGTGCGCGCCGGACTGCTCTCGCCGGGCGACGCCATCGTGTCGCGTTTTCGCAACATCATCACGCGCTCGGTGGGCTTCGAGCCCGCCGTGACCCCCGATCTCTTCACCATGCCGGTCGAGGCTGGGGACTGCTACCTCATCTGCTCGGATGGGCTATCGAACTACTTCTCCGTCGACGAGATCGGACGCGTGCTGGCCGCCCAGTTCTACGGTGAAGCCGGGCGGGCGCTGGTCGAGATCGCCAACGAGCGCGGCGGCGACGACAACATCACTTGTGTCATCGTCTACGTCGCCAACACTCTATCTAAATGGGCACCCTGAGAGGGTTCCCATGCCCTCCCGCGCTCTGGCTACGGCCGGCAAAGCCGGCCTCCGCCGACGC
Organism: Pseudomonadota bacterium; assembly: GCA_017881285.1. GTDB lineage: Bacteria > Myxococcota_A > Polyangia > Fen-1088 > Fen-1088 > Fen-1118. The sequence continues at coordinate 11,466 of JADGRD010000004.1, forward strand.
GATCGCCCGGCGGCGCGACCATCGACGGAATCTGCGCCGGTGTGCGATGCTGGCTGGCCGCTAGCCGAGGACCTTGCTGACCAGGTCTTCGATGCGCGCGCGCGGCACCGCGCCCACGAGCTGACCCGCCACCTGTCCGTTCTTGAACAGCAGCAGGGTGGGGACGCTGCGGATCTCGAATTGCGTGGGCACCATGTGGTTACTGTCGATGTCGCACTTGCCGATGCGGAGCTTGCCGGCGTAGGCCTGCGCAATGGCCTCCAGGTGGGGTGCGATGGTGCGGCACGGTCCACACCAGGTAGCCCAGAAATCCACCAGCACCGGTGTGCTGGACTGGGAAACCTCGGCCTGAAAGTTGGCGTCCGTGACCTCGAAGGTGTTGGGGCTTGCCATGGCGAAGTTGTAACACGGATGCAGGGGAAGAAAAGGCGATGAAGGGGGTTTGTGCCCTTCAGCCCGCGATGCTAGCCTGTGCGTGAAGGCGAGCGCAGTTCCCCCTGATGTTCACGAAAGTCTTCCTGCCCCAGGACTTGGTCGATTCCTGGATCACCGCCGACAAGGTCGAGTTGGCAGGCGAGTTCATGACCTTTCGTGGGAGCAGGGTGGCCCTGCGCCTGGTTCCCGGCTTCTACTTCGATCATGTCGCGGGCGGCTTGGACGAGGGCCACCAGCTTCTCGGTCGCGCCAAGAGCAAAGCCGCGGTCGCCGCGCTGGGCGCCGAGGTGTACATGAATTCCATCATTCTCGGCGAGACGGCCTACGAGGTGGAAGCTGGCTTCGTGGCCAAGCCGATCGATCCGGCCTGCACGCGCCAGGTTCTGCTTGCGGCCCTGGACGAGGCCGGGTACTGAACACGGCCGAACCAGGACATCGAGCAAGCGTTTCTCGCCGCCATTCCATGCATCGCATCGTCATAGGCACCCGCGGCAGTTTGCTGGCGCGTTGGCAGGCGGCGCATGTCGCGCAGGCCCTGCGCGCCGCGCATGGCGGCCTCGAGATCGAAGAGAAGATCATCGTCACCGAGGGAGATCGCCTGACGAGCGGGCCGCTGTGGAACGCCGGCGGCAAGGGGTTGTGGGTCAAGGAGATCGAAGCCGCGCTCCTGGCCGGGGAAATCGATGTGGCGGTGCACAGCCTGAAGGACGTGCCCGGAGAATTGGCGGCCGGTCTCGCGCTGGTCGCCGTGCCGGCGCGGGCGGACGTTCGCGACGCCGTGGTCAGCCGCGCGGGTTGCGGGCTTGATGGCTTGCCCCGGTCGGCGCGAGTCGGAACCACCAGCCTGCGCCGCGCTTCCCAGCTCAAGGCGCTGCGCCCCGATCTCGCCATCGAGATCCTGCGCGGCAACCTCGACACCCGCCTGCGCAAGGTCGCCAGCGGGGTTGTCGACGCCGCTATCCTGGCCTGTGCCGGCCTCGACCGGTTGGGATTCGCCGAGCGCATCGCCGAGCGTCTGCCCATTGAACGCATGCTTCCGGCGGTCGGGCAGGGCGCGCTCGCCATCGAGGCCCGGGCCGACGATGAACGGGTTCGTGAAATCTGCCAGACGCTCGATGACGCGCAAACCGCGACCGCCGTCGCCGCGGAGCGGACCTTCCTGGCCCGCCTGGGGGCCACCTGCCGGACCCCGGTGGCCGGGTACGCGTGTGTCGAGAGCGGCGCGTTAACCATTCGCGGGCTCGTCGGGCGGCCCGACGGTTCCGAGATCATTGCCGACCGGGCAAGCGGCAGCGCCAGCGATGCCGCGAAGCTTGGGCTCGCCCTTGCCGACGCGTTGCTGCATCGGGGTGCGGGGGAGATTCTCGCGGCCTGCGTTTGACCTGGTCCCCTGACGCGAACAGATGCGTCAGTTTTTGCGCTTTCCTGCCGATGCGGCCTATGATCGATTCTGAGGCACCATGCGGACAGGCGTCTGCGCCATAGCAATTTCGACGTTCGTGCTCGTGGCAGGGTGTGCCCATCGCCCGGCGAACCAGGCCGAGATCGACCAGCTCAATCGGTCCATCGAGGCTCTGCGCGCGCAAAACACCGCCTATACCAAACAAGTGGAGGAGCTGGAGAACCGCCTTTTCATCCTGAGCGACCAGCTCGAAAGCCGGAAGGTCAACGAGGAGAGGGTGGAGGCACCCAGGCTGCCGACGGTGGCGCTGCACCCGGATCCGCCCGCCGCGGCGCCCACGTTCATCGTGCCGCCGGGGACCGAAAGCGCTTCCGAAACCGAGGTGGAATACGCGGGCGAGGCCGCCAAGTCCACCGCGCGTCGGCCGGTGCTCCGCCTGCACGGCGACTCCGCGGAACTGACCGTGACCCGGGAAGCGCCGGCCTCGCCGTCCACGGTGCGTGTGATTCGTGAGGGCACGGCGCGACCGCCCAAGGAGGACCACCCCGAAGCGGTCGCTCTCTATCGCAGGTCCTTCGAGGCGCTGCGAGTGGGCAAGCCAGAGGATGCCGCGCAGGGCTTCAAGGAATTCCTGCGTGCGTATCCCGGGCATGACCTGGCGGACAATTCCCAGTACTGGCTCGGCGAGTGCTACTACGACCGGAAGGACTACGGTCAGGCGGTGCGGGAGTTCCGGCGGGTCATCGAGCGGTACCCGAACGGCAACAAGGTCCCCGATGCCCTGCTCAAGGTCGGTTTCAGCTACCTGGCACTGGGCAGCTTCGAGGCCGGCCGCCAGACCCTCTCCCAACTGCAACGATCGTATCCGCGGCACGAGGCCGCGGGGCTGGCCGCGTCCCGGCTGGCCGAGATGGATCATTCCACCCCTGCGCGCCCCGTGGGCGAATCCACTCGGGCGGCGGCTCCCGCCGCCAAGGGTGCGCGCGCTTCCGAGGAGGCCCCGTGAAACCCCGAAGGCTCCCACTCTGGCTCGCAATCACCATTTTCTCCCTGATCCCCAGCCGGTCGAGGGCGCAGGAAAACGTCGGTTCCAATCTCGGTCTCACCCGCGTCCCGCCGCAAATCAGAGCGACGCAGGGCGCGCCCGCCGAGCCGGCCAAGCTGGATTTCGACTCCGGCTCTGGCGGGTCAGAGCCATTCGTGCCGCAAAGGGTGAGCGGGACCAAGACGCTGGACAGCGGCAAGAAGGACCCCGGTGCTGCCCGCATCGAAAGCACGGCGGAGAGCCTGTCTGCGCCGGGTGGCGTTCTCGGCATGGACTCGCACGCGGCCGAGGCCAGGGAGACAGTCGTGGCGGCGCCCGCGAGTGGGCCGACGCCCGAGCTGCACGTGGTCCAGAAAGGCGACACGCTGTGGTCGCTGTGCTCGAAGTACTTCAATGATCCCTGGCGCTGGCCGCGTCTGTGGGCGGCCAATCCCGTGATCACCAACCCGCACTGGATCTTTCCCGGTGACGTCATTCGGCTCGGCGAAGGCGGTGGGGGTGCGCTCGCGGCCGCGCCAGGCGGGCCCGCGGAGCCAGCGCGGCCCGGTCTGATGTCGGTGAACCGGGTCGGCGCGGAGGGCGGCAGTGCGATCATGCTGCGCGAACTTGGCTTCATCGAGGCCAACGATCTGGAACAGGCCGGAACCATCACTGGCTCCCGGGAGGAAAAGATGATGCTGTCCACCGGGGACCAGGCCTACCTGCGCTATCCCGACAAGTCGCCCCTGCGGGCGGGCGAACGCTATTCCGTATTCGAGACCGACACCGACAATGCGGTCGTGGATTCGTCGACCGGCAAGACGTACGGGTACCTGGTCAGGATCAAGGGTGACCTGGTGGTGAATCAGATCGCCGAGAACGACATCGCGCGTGGCACCCTGGTCGATACCGTTCTTCCCATCGAGCGCGGCGCGCGGGTGAGTGCCTTCGTGCGCCAGTTCAAGCGTATCGAACCGCGGCCGAGCAACGTGACCCTCGAGGCGCGCGTCATCGCCACGTTCGAGCCAAACATCCTGCTGGGCACCGGTCATTTCGTGGTTCTCAACCGCGGCAAGCGTGACGGCGTGCAGGCGGGAAACCGGACCTTCGTCATTCGCCGCGGCGACGGCTACCGCGCCAATCTCGAGACCTGGGAGAAGCACGATCCGACCATGCCCAAGGAGGTGGTGGGCGAGATCCTGGTCCTGGAGGTTCGTGACGACGCCTCGGTGGCCTGGATCGCCCGCAGCAGCAAGGAGCTCAAGGTCGGCGAGCTCACGGAAATGCGGAAGGGACACTAGCGCCACCGAGTCACTTGCGGGGCGCGGACGGTCGAACGATCCAAGGCCTCGGGGCTCGGCGCAAGTACTTGGGATCACGCGGGGTTTTCCAGTAACGCTTGATCTTCTTCCAGCCAGGCGCTATCAGCTTGCCCACCCGATGGAGCTGACAGGAAACCAAAACCGCGTTTTGCCGAGAAGGACCAATATGGCTTCTGTCTCGGCTTTGGCTCCCGCAGAGGCGCGGGCTCCCGCGGGCTCGGTGCCGTCGCCTGTCCGGCAGGAAGAGGCGCGCTATCCCGCCCAGCTCCGCCACCTCCCGGCGCCACCTCGGTCCCTGTGGGTCGCGGGCCGCCTGCCGGCCGCGGACGAACGGCTCGTGGCCATCGTGGGCGCGCGTGCCGCCACGGGCCCGGGTTGCGACCGGGCGCACGGCCTGGCCGCCGATCTTGGCCTTCGGGGCGTCGCCATCGTTTCGGGCGGCGCCTTTGGCATCGACGCCGCGGCTCACGAGGGCGCTCTGACCGCGGGCGCCGCCACCTTCGCCGTTCTCGGCTGCGGCACCGACATCGCCTACCCGGATCGACACAGGGGCCTTTTCGCGCGGATCGCCCGCAGCGGCGGCCTGCTCTCGGAGTACCCGCCGGAAACGCCACCGCGGCGGGGACAGTTCCCCGCGCGCAATCGCATCATCGCCGGGCTGGCCGAGGCGGTCATCGTGGCCGAGGCGGCCGTGCGCTCGGGCGCGCTCATCACCGCTCGCCTCGGGCGCGAGCTTGGGCGGTGCCTGCTTGCCGTGCCGGGCAGCTCAGGCACGGACGCGCTCGTGCGTTGCGGGCACGCCCTGCCGGTGAGTACGGCCGACGATGTGCTGGCCGCGCTGGCCGGCGAATTCACCCCGCCCGTGCCCGCCGTGCCCGAGCCAGGACCGCATCAGGCCCTGCTCGCCGCGATCGAGCTCGGCGCGGATACGCCCGCGCTCCTCTGCCGGCGGCTGGGTCTGCCCCTGCCCGCGCTCCTGGCGAGGCTGGCCGAAGCGGAGTTGGACGGCCTGGTCCGGCGTGCCGGGGGCGACACCTACGAGGTCATTGGCCGTGCCTGCTGAGAAGAAGCCTCGCGCGAAGACCGCGACGAAACCCGCCCGTCCCCGGCCAGGCGGCGATGCCGCGAAGAAGAAACGATCGACGGCGAAGCAGGGCAGCGGCACCCTTGTCATCGTCGAGTCGCCGGCCAAGGCGAGCACGATCAAGAAGTATCTGGGCGAGGGTTTCGAGGTGAAGGCCTCGGTGGGGCACGTCAAGGATCTGCCCAAGGCGACCCTCGGTATCGACATCGAGCACGATTTCCAGCCCGTCTACGTCGTCATCGACGCCAAGAAAAAGGTCATCGCGGAAATCAAGTCCGCGGCGAAGCGGGCCGCGCGGGTCCTCCTGGCGCCCGACCCGGATCGCGAGGGGGAGGCCATTGCCTGGCACATTGCCGACGAGATCCGCCCGTGCAACGGCAACATCCAGCGCGTCCTCTTCAACGAGATCACCAAGAAGGCGGTGCTCGAGGCCATCGAACATCCGCAGGAGCTGGACGCCAAGAAATATGACTCGCAGCAGGCTCGGCGGGTGCTCGACCGGCTGGTGGGCTACCAGATCAGTCCCATCTTGTGGTCCAAGGTCCGGCGCGGGCTCTCCGCGGGGCGTGTCCAGTCGGTGGCGGTGCGCCTGCTCGTCGAGCGCGAAGAGGAAATCCGGGCCTTCCGCAGCGAGGAGTACTGGACCGTGGAGTTCGACGTCGAGGGCGAGCGGCCCCCGGCCTTCGCCATCCGGGTCGTCAAGCTGGACGGCGAGAAGCCGAACCTCGCGCACGAGGGCCAGGCCACGGAGATCGTCGAGCTCGTGCGCCAGGCGGCGCCGCACGTAACGGCCGTGGAGCGCAAGGAGCGGCGCAAGAATCCACCGGCGCCGTTCATCACTTCGCGTCTGCAGCAAGAGGCGTCGAGCAAGCTGCGCTTCTCTCCCAAACGGACCATGGCCCTGGCCCAGCGGCTCTACGAGGGCCTCGAGCTCGGCGCCGAGGGCCCGACCGGCCTCATCACCTACATGCGCACCGATTCGACGCGCATCGCAGACGACGCGGTGACCGCCGTGCGTGCGCTCATCGGCAGCCGCTTCTCCGCCGCCCACCTGCCCGCGGAGCCCAACCTCTTCAAGAGCAAGAAGAGCGCCCAGGACGCCCACGAGGCCATCCGGCCGACGCTGCTCGATCACGAGCCCGAACGCGTGCGCGCCTTGCTGACGGACGCGGGCGCTGGCCGCGACGCGCGTGAGATCGACGACCTGGTCAAGCTCTACACCCTCATCTGGAACCGCTTTGTCGCCTGTCAGATGGCGCCCGCCGTGTTCGATCAGACCACCATCGACATCGCGGCCGGCCGCGTGGGCTTGCGCGCGAGCGGCCAGGTCATGCGCTTTCCCGGGTTCCTCGACGTGTACGCCGAGGCCCAGGAAGACGCCGCCAGCGAGGAAGAGAGCGGCGGCAGCCTGCCCGACGTGAGGGAGGGCGAAACCTTGCGGCTGCTCGGCGAGCGGCCGGAGCAGCACTTTACGCAGCCGCCGCCGCGCTACTCCGAAGCGACCCTGGTGCGCGAGCTGGAGGAGAAAGGCATCGGCCGCCCCTCGACTTACGCCGCAATCCTGTCGACGGTGCAGGACCGTGGCTACGCCGAGAAGCGCGAAGGCCGCCTCGCGCCGACCGAGCTCGGCGTGGTGGTGAACGGCCTGCTGGTCAAGAGCTTTCCCGACATACTCAACGCCGACTTCACCGCGCAGATGGAAGAACGGCTGGATCTGGTCGAGGAGGGCGCGGCGGACTGGATCCAACTGCTACGCGACTTCTATGCCCCCTTCGAGCGCGACTTGAGCCGCGCCAAGGTCGAGATGCGCGACCTCAGACGCGAGGAAGAGCCGACCGAGGAGGTCTGCGAGAAGTGCGGCAAGCCCATGGTCATCAAATGGGGCCGCAACGGCTATTTCCTGGCGTGCTCGGGCTATCCCGAGTGCCGCAACACCAAGGAATACACGCGCAATCCCGACGGCACCCTGACCGTGCTGCCCACCACGCGGCCGTCGGATCAGATTTGCCCGACCTGCGGCTCGCCCATGGTCATCCGGCGGGGGCGCTTCGGCGAATTCCTGGCCTGCTCGCGCTACCCGGAATGCAAGACGACCAGCCCGGTGTCGCTCGGCGTGGCCTGCCCGCGGCCCGGCTGCGGCGGCTATCTCACCGAAAAGCGCTCCAAGCGCGGCAAGGTCTTCTACGGCTGCTCGAACTACGCCAAGTCGAAGTGTGATTTCGTGTCGTGGGATCGACCCATACCGAAACCGTGCCCGAACTGTGGCGCGGTCTTCGTCGTGCAAAAGGTTCTGCGTTCCGGCGGGCGCCTGCGTTGCCTCGCCGAGGGCTGCGGCTGGGGCGCGGACCTGGACGACGGCGACCTCGAGCAAGCGTCGTAGCAGCGCGAAGGGAAACTTGGGGTGCGGGCCGGGAGGGACTATGATCCCAGCGGATGGAGCCGCTCGTCGAGCTATTCCGCCAGCACCTGGAGAGCGAGAAGCGCGCCCCGCCCAATACCGTGCGCGCCTACCTGGCGGATCTGGAGGAGTTCTTCGCGCATGTGCGCGCTCGGCGAGGCGAGCAGCCAGACTCCGCTCCCCGGCGCTGCGAGGACCTCGACACCATCGCGTGCCGTTCCTTTCTGGCCTCGCTGCATGGCAAGAACGACCCCGCCAGCGTGGGCCGCAAGCTCTCCTCGCTCAAGACCTTCTTTCGCCTCCTCATGCGCCGCAAGCTGATCGCCGGAAGTCCGCTCGCCGCCCTGCGTGGCCCCAAGCGCGCCCACCACCTGCCCGCCTTCCTCGGCAAGGAGGAGGCCTCGCGCCTGCTGCAGACCGGGCCAGCGAAAGTGCACACCGCTTTCGAGAGAGCGCGCGACCAGACGCTCTTCGAGGTGCTCTACGGCAGCGGCCTGCGCATCTCCGAGGCATGCAACCTGGATCTCGGCGACGTAGTTTCCGACGGAACCGGGGCGCAAATCACCGTGCATGAAGGCAAAGGCGGGAAAGATCGCATCGTGCCAGCGGGCGGCAAGGCGTGGCAGGCGTTGCGCGCCTATCTGCCCCTGCGGGCGATTCTCGTCGCCGACATCCTCGCGCAGGGCCGGCCGGCCGATGGCGAGGCGCTCTTTCTCTCGCGGCGAGGGCTGCGCATGGGTGATCGCGAGGCCCGGCGCAAGCTCGACCGCCGCGAGTGCGAGAACGCGGTGAAGCGCGTTTCTCCGCACGCCCTGCGCCACAGCTTCGCCACCCATCTGCTCGGCGAGGGCGCGGACTTGCGTTCGATCCAGGAGATGCTCGGCCACGCCAGCCTGCGCACCACCCAGCGCTACACCCAGGTGGACATCGATCACCTGATGGCGGTCTACGATCGCGCTCATCCTCGCGCCACGCTGCGAACGCGGTAAGCTGCGCGCATGCACCTTCCCAAGACCCACGCCACCACCGTTCTGGTCGTGCGCTCTGGCGGCAAGCTCGTCATGGGCAGCGACGGCCAGGTCACCCTGGGCCAGACCGTGGTCAAGTCCACCGCCCGCAAGCTTCGCCGGCTCGCCGACGGCAAGATCGTCGCCGGCTTCGCCGGCTCGGCCGCCGACGGCCTGACCCTCTTCGAAAAGCTCGAAGCCAAGCTCAAGGATTCCAGCGGCAACCTCATGCGCGCCGCGGTCGAGCTGGCCAAGGACTGGCGCACCGATCGCATCCTGCGCCGCCTGGAGGCCTTGCTGCTCGTCGCGGATCGCGAGCACATCCTCATGCTCTCGGGCACCGGCGACATCATCGAGCCCGACGCGGACGCGGCCGCGGCCGCGGTCGGTTCGGGCGGCAACTTCGCGCTGGCGGCGGCGCGGGCGCTGCTGGCCGAAACCCAGCTCTCGGCCCGCGACATCGTCGAGCGCAGCCTGCGCATCGCCGCCGACATCTGCGTCTATACCAACACCAACTTCAGCTTCGAGGAGCTATGAGTATGGCCGCTGCCGACAAGCGCGGCGGGGCGCTCACCCCGCGCGCCATCGTCGAGGAGCTCGACCGCTACATCGTCGGGCAACGCGCCGCCAAGCGCGCGGTGGCCGTGGCCCTCCGCAACCGCTGGCGGCGGCAACAGGTGCCCGAGCCCATGCGCGAGGAGATCTCGCCGAAGAACATCATGCTCATCGGACCCACCGGCGTGGGCAAGACCGAGATCGCGCGGCGCCTGGCCAAGCTGGCGCACGCCCCCTTCATCAAGGTCGAGGCGTCCAAGTTCACCGAGGTCGGTTACGTCGGGCGGGACGTGGATTCCATGGTGCGCGACCTGGCGGAAACCGCCGTGTCCATGCTGCGCGAGGAAGAGCGCGAGCGTACCATGCCGCGGGCACGCGAAAACGCCGAGGAGCGACTGCTCGATGTGCTCTTGCCGCCGGCCCATGCCCCGCGGACGCCCTCGGGCGCGATTCCCCTGCCGGGTGCCGGCGCCGGGACCGAGCCACCGCTCGCCGAGCCCAGCACGCGTGAGAGCCTGCGGCGCCTCCTGCGCGAGGGCAAGCTCGACGACCGCATGGTCGAGATCGACACCACCGAGTCGGGCAAGGCGTTCGCCGACGTCTTCTCGGGCACCGGCATGGAGGAGATGGTGCTCAACCTGCAGAACATGATGCCCCAGAACCGGCGCACCAAGCACCACCGCGTCAGCGTGCCCGAGGCCCTGGAGGCGCTGACCGAGGAGGAGCTGGGCAAGCTCATCGACATGGAGCGCGTGACCAAGGAGGCCATCCGTCGCGCCGAGCAGGACGGCATCATCTTCATCGACGAGCTCGACAAGGTGGCGGGGCGCGAGTCGGGCGGGCACGGGCCGGACGTCTCGCGCGAGGGCGTGCAGCGCGACCTCCTGCCCATCGTCGAGGGCTCGACGGTATCGACCAAGTACGGGCCGCTCAAGACCGATCACGTGCTCTTCATCGCGGCCGGCGCCTTCCACGTGGCCAAGCCCAAGGACCTGATTCCCGAGCTGCAAGGCCGTTTCCCGATTCGCGTCGAGCTGGAATCGCTGACCGACGCGGACTTCGTCCGTATCCTGACCGAGCCGGAGAACGCCCTGGTCAAGCAGTACACCGCCTTGCTCGCCACCGAGAAGGTCCACCTCGATATCCAGGCGGACGCGGTGGCCGAGCTTGCGCGCATCGCGGCCGACGTCAACGCGCGCATGGAGAACATCGGCGCGCGGCGCCTGCACACCGTCATGGAGAAGCTACTCGACGAGCTTTCTTTCGAGGCCCCCGAGCTCGGCGAGCAGACGGTGCCCATCACCGCGGCCTACGTGCGCGAGCGGCTGCAGGGGCTCCTCGAGGACGAGGATCTCTCGCAGTACGTTTTGTAGGTTGGGCGCGAGCCCCTCACCCGCCGAGCTCCGCTCGGCGGCCTCTCCCCAGAGGGGAGAGGCATGAAGTGGGGGCTACCTAGCCGGGCCGCGCTTGGGCGCCGAGGCCTTCGGCTGGACCGGCGCTGGGCTGGACTTGCCTGCCGAGGGCGCACCCGCCGGGGAAGCGGACGGACCACGGTGGGGCGCCCCTCCTGCCGGGCTGGGTGCTGCCGCCGCGGGCTGCGGCGTGCGGACCGGGGCAGGGTGCATCCCGCCGGCCGGAGCAGGTTGCGCCGAAGGCGCGAACGTGGGACGGCTCTGCGGCGCCGAGGTTCCAGCGGCCGGTGGGGTGCCGAACCCGGGACGGGGCTGCGGGGCAGGGGCGGCAGCCGGGCCTGGGCGGTTCTGCATGCCAGGGGCTGCAACCGGGCCTGGACGGCCCATCGGAGTCTGGGGCGCTGGCGCGACCCCCGGGTGACCGCCACCGGGAGCTCCCATGGGCGCCGCGCGGCCCATCGGCTGTTGCTGCGGAGGCGGAGCGTAGCCACGGTGGGGGTCGGACCCCGGGGCCGGGTGGCCAGGCAGAGGACGCCCATAGGCTGGGCCTGGCGCGGGGCCGCCCTGTCGGTGCCACTCCTCACGCGGGGCACGGCGCTCGTAGGGGCGGATGTACTCCCGGCGTCCCTCGTGGTCGTGCCAGTAGCCTCGCTGGTACTGCCAGCGTCCATTCACGATCACGTACGTAGGTTCGACGTAGAGGTATCCCGGCTGTTGGTACTCCCAGTACCCGGGCACCCATGCCCAACGGTAACCATCCCAGTTCCAGTAGCCGCGAACCCAGTAATGGTTCGGGCCGGGCGCCATGGGGATGAATTCCTGCTGCGGCGGCGGTGGGGCGCCGGGGACGAACATGGGTTGTTCCTCGACGACCACGGCCGGGGCGGGCTCCGGCTGAGGCGGGTAGTAGACCGGCTCTGGCGGCGGCGGTCCCACCGGGACGGCGGCCCGGACCACGCAGCCCGAGATAGCCGTGGCGAGAAGTGCGAAAGCGAGAAGCCAGGATGTGGATCGGGTCATGATTTCCTCCCCGAGGTTTGGACGTACTAGGCTAGTCCGGTATTCGCTTTCCCGCAATTTGGATGGGAACCCTGGGAGGGTTAGCTCTGCACTCGGCACCTGCCACCCGCCCTGCCACCCCCTCGCTGCGCTCGGCCTCGCCA
>JADGRD010000104.1 GCA_017881285.1 Pseudomonadota bacterium
CGTCGGGCAGACGCAGCCATCACCGCCGTCGCAGCCCACGACCCGGCTCGTGACGTCGGCATCCAGGCTCGAGGGTGGGCCTATCGGGTTCGGGTCGATGGTGATTTGTGTGGTGCCGCCGGTGCCCGACGTGCCTGGTCTGGCAACCCCGCCCGTCGCACCGCCGTTGCCCCCTCCCGCGTTGACGACCGCCCCTCTCGCACAGCCATCGAGCCCGTTTCCAGCCAGCGCGAGAAGTGCAAAGACGGCGGCGGGCAGGAGACCGCGGGCGACCGCGCCCGCGCGCGCGTGGTGGTCCGGCGAAGAATGAGACGCGAAGGAGATGCGGCCGCTCATGGGGTATCAGTCTACCCCATCCGAAGCACGGTTTCTGGACAGTACGCCAAGCCCGCCTGCGCGTCGAAGCCGAACTGCCGCGCCCCACAATGACGGGCCGCGGTTCGCCAAGTTCTCGTCCGCAAGCCTGCTCCTCCGTCGGTGAGCGCACGAATACCGAGCATCCTGGCGACATCGTGGCGTTGCCCGAGGTCGGTGGTCTCCACCACCGCCAAGATCCCTCCATCTGCACGTCGGATGTCTCCCTGGCGAGGGACAGCAACTACGCGGGTGCCGCGATCCACCCCCGACCGAGAACACGCTCGCCGTCGTAGAACACGGCTGCCTGTCCGGGGGTGATGGCCTTCGCGGGTCTGTCGAGGATCACGGCCAGGCTGCCATCCGCTTGCGTCCGCACCGTGGCGGCGTCGCTCGCGTGGCGGTAGCGAACCTGCACCGAGCACGCAAGCGGCGTCCCGGGCAACTCTCCCGCAAGCCAGTTCACGTCCTTGGCCACAAACTCGGTGCCAAGGATCGCGCGCGGATCGCTGGTGACCGTGACCTGGCCGGATTCGGGCGAGATGGCCTTGACCCAGCGTCGTGCCGTCGCGCCCGCGGGCAGGCCCTTGCGCTGGCCGATGGTGAAGGCGTGGATCCCCGCGTGCTCGCTCACGACATGGCCGGCCTCGTCGACGATCGCGCCCATCCGCGCTGGCGCAGCGAAGCGCTGGCGCAGCATCTCGGCGAAGGATTCGCCGGGCCCGACCAGGCAAGCGTCCTGGCTCTCCGGCGTCTCCGCCGTGGGCAAGCCGTGGCGCTTGGCCAGCCCGCGCACCTCGGGCTTGCGCAGATGTCCCACGGGAAAGACCGCGCGTTCGAGCTGGAAGAGCGACAGTCCGGCCAGAAAGTAGGATTGATCCTTGCCCTCGTCGCAACCGCGCAACAGCGCGGGCCGGCCGCTCCCGTCCCGTCCCAGGCGCGCGTAGTGGCCGGTAGCCACGCGCTCGATGCCGAGGCGCCCGGCCCAGTCGAGGAGCAGGCCGAACTTCACGCGCTCGTTGCACAGCAGACAGGGGCTGGGCGTGCGGCCGGCCGCGTACTCTTGCCACGCGGGCAGCAGCACCAGCGTTTCGAAATCCTTCACGCAGTCGAGCACATAGTGGGGAAACCCGAGGTTTCCCGCCACCTCGCGCGCGCGCGTGACGCCGTCGACGCCGCAACACGAACGGCTGCCGTGGGCGTCGTGGCACTCTTGCAGCTTGAGGGTCACGCCGATGAGCACATGCCCCTCCTGCTTGAGCAAAGCCGCGGCCACGCTGCTGTCCACGCCGCCGCTCATGGCGACCGCGATGCGCTCGCTCATGGTCGTGCTCCGCGCGGAAACGTCGCGACCTGGAGGACGAGGGCGACGGCACGGTCGATCTCCTCCGGGGTGGTTTCGCGGCCGAAGGAGAAACGCACCGATGAACGCGCCTCGGCCTCCGACCGGCCCATGGCCAGGAGCACGTGCGATGGGGTCTGGTCGGCGGCGCTGCACGCGGCGCCCGTGGACACCGCCATGCCCAGCATGTCGAGATTGATGGTGAGGGCTTCCCCGTCGAGTCCGGCAAAGGCGATGTTGGAGGTGTTCGCCAGTCGCCCGGCGCCCACGCCGTTGATGCGCGTGCCGGGGACCCGCGCCAGGATTTCCGTTTCGAAGCGATCGCGCAGCTCGGCCACGCGCCGACCGTCGGCCGCCAGGTGAAGGTGGGCCAGCTCGCACGCCTTGCCGAAACCGACGATGGCCGGCACGTTCTCCGTGCCCGGCCGCAAGATGCGTTCCTGCCGGCCACCGTGTATGAGCGGCGCGATGGGTACCCCGCGCCGGAGGTAGAGAGCGCCCGCGCCCTTGGGGCCGTGCAACTTGTGCGACGAGAACGAGAGAAGAGACACGCCCAGCTTATTGACATCGATGGGCAGCTTGCCCGCGGCTTGCACGGCGTCGCTGTGCGCGAGCGCCCCGCACGCGGCGGCCGTCCGCGCGACCTCTACCACCGGCTGGATGACGCCGGTGTCGTTGTTGGCCAGCATCACCGAGAAGAGGGCAATGTGCGAGCCGGCCGCGGCCTCGAGGGCGCGAAGATCGAGGCGCCCTTCTCCATCCACCCCGATGAAGGTGACCGCGTGCCCCTGCCCCCGCCAATGGGCACAGGGTTCGAGCACGGCGTGGTGTTCGATCGCGCTCGTCACCACGCCTGAGCGCCCGGCCGGCGCCGCCGCGAGCGCGCCCAGCACTGCCAGGTTGTCGGATTCCGTGCCCCCGCTGGTGAAGACGATCTCGTCGGGCTCGGCGCCGACCAGACCCGCGACCTGCGCCCGCGCCCTTTCCACCAGCCTACGCGCCTCCTGTCCCGCACTGTGGATGCTGGAAGGATTGCCGAAACTACCGCCAAGCGCGTCGGCCATGGCCGCGCGCACCTCGGGGTCGAGCGGCGTGGTCGCGTTGTAGTCGGCGTAGAGCATCGTGGCTACTGCACCACGTTGGTCGCCAGGCGCAGGCGATCGTGGCCGTCGCTCGCGCTCGCTGGGGTGACCGGCGCGCGCACGGTGCCCTTGAAAAGGCCCACGCACACGGTGTACGGGCCCAGCGGGCGCCCCTGCGATTCGGAGTGCGTAACGAGCACGGCGCTTTCTCCCCGCTGGATGCCCCGCGGCGCGACGTCGTAGCCCAGCACGCGCAGATTCTCCCCGATGCGCGCATCGAGCGGTTGCGCGGGCGCGGCCGCGCCCGGGGCCGGCAGGAAGATCTCACCTGATTTTGATCGCAGAAAGGTCCAGACGCTCACGCCCATGCACGTCAGGATTGCCTAGATTGCCGCCCGAGGCTAGGGACTTTCGAAACAGCCCAGATCAGGGGCCGACCCGTTGAACGGAAACCCCACGTCGGTGCCGGCGTTGATGAGGTCGCTGCCGGGGGCCAGGTGCATGAAGGTGATCGCGGGCAGACTGCCGTCGGCGGTGCGTGGTTTGAGCGCCTGCGTCGTGTCCAGGCTCTGAAAATCCGCGTCGGTGACCGTCAGTCCGTCTTGCCAGCTGTTGCTTTTCTGCGTGCCACTCGTGATGTTGACCTTGCCGCTATGGGAAGTGCAGTTGGCGAAGGTGTGCGTGCCCGAGGTGAGCGTGTTGGTGAAGACGAAATTGCCGTTCGTGTTGCCAAAGGCGGTGCAGTTGTAGAGCGTCTGACCCGCGAGGTTGTTGTTCTCGTCGAAGCCCTTGCCGCCGTTGCTCGTGTTGTTGAAGGACAGACAGTTGGTGACGGTGTGGGGCGTGGCCACTTGGTTTCCACCCAACTTGAACCCGTTGCCGTTGCCGGCGAAGCTGGAGGAATTCCAGCTGTTGACGCCGTTGTTGAAGGCCCAGCAGTTGTCGATGACGATGGAATGATCGGCCATCCAGAGATCCCAGCCGTCGTCGGAGTTGTTGTACGACCGGCAGCCGCGGAAGACGTTGCCATCTCCCTGTTCCCACTTGGCACTGAAACCATCCGCGTTACCGCCCACCGGCCCGTCGAAGTTGAAGTAGGAATCGGTGTTCAAGATGAGGTTGTTGCCCGCGCCGGTCCCGCGGATGAGCATGCCGCTGTTGCCGCAATCGTGGATCTTGCACGCCTCGACGGTGTTGTTGCCGCCGCTGACCCGGATGCCGTTGTGGCCGGCATGCCCAACCTCGACACCCTGGAGATGGACGTAGTTCGCGCTCAGCGAGAGCCCATCGTCGCCGGTGGCCTGGCCGGTGAAATCGAAGACCGGGCTCTCGCCGTCGTAGGCCCAGATTTTGAGCAGGTTGCCGGCTGCGCCGCTGACGTTGAGGCTAACGGTGGCGGTCTGGGTGAAGGTACCTCCGCGCAGCCAGATCTGCGAGCCAGCTTTGGCCACGGAGAGTGCTTTGGTGAGCGTCTTGTACGGCGCCTCCAGGGTGCCCGCGTTGGTGTCGAGCCCGGTGGGGGCCACAAAGATGCCCGTTGTGGGCGCCGGTGGCGTGTCCGCGACGGCGGCGTCCGGTTGGGGTGGGACTGCGTCAGGCCGAGGGACGGGGAGGTCAGGCGTGGTGTCTGGACGAGGTGACACGTCATTTGTCGCATCATGGGTCGAGGTCACGTCGGCGGGCGGTCGCGTGTCCGCGATGGCGGTGTCGGGATTGACGAGTGTGTCGAAGGCAGTGTCCGGTCGCGCATCCGGCAGTCCGCCACCGCTGCCGCCTGCCGAAGTCGTGCTGGTCGCGCCTCCGCTGCCCTGGACGCCACCGCTGACGGTCGCGCCACCGCTGCTCGTGACGCCACCCGAACCGATCGCGCCGCCGGCGGTCGTGACCGTGCCGCTGCCGCCCGTGCCGCTACCGCCCGTCTTGCCGATCGTGCCGCCCGTTGCGTTCGCTCCGCCCATCCCCTGGGCGCCGCCCGATCCTTTTGCTGTCCCGGCGCCGGTCGAGGTGTTGCAGGCAACCAGCAGCGAGCCCAGGCCGAGGAGTAGGGTGAAAAACGCAGTGGATGGTACCGGTCCGACAGCTCGCGGTTTGCACATGGTGATCTCAAGCAGGCCGTGTTGCACGGCCGCCGTCAGTCGCCGGCCGTCCTGGATGGATACCATGGGCAGTGATACACATCGGGCTCGATGGCTCAGAGACTCGCGCAGACGCGCTGAGTGCCGAGGGGATTTTTGTGCTACGGGCTGTCTCACCCTGTGCGGTTCCCCGTCGACATGGCCACCGTCTGGCACCACTCCCCCGATCTGGTCTGTCCTGGGTAGTGGGTATTCGACTTCCCCTCCTGCATACATGTAGGTTTGGAATGTCTGGGTTCGCGGCGTGACTGCCACCATCGACGGCGCAGGAAGAGCGAAGAGCTACCACAACTGGATCCCCGATTTAGGCGCTTGGCTCTCTGGCCGCCAATTTCGTCATTCCATTTTCGGGATATTGCCAAGGGCGGCCTCTGGAAACACCGCGCGATTGCCGCAATAGCGTACAAGATTAGCTTGTCCCCAGATCTCGGTCCGCATATCCTTCACGAGGGTGTGGTGGCTCCGCAATGCTGACGGCGGGGCGCCGTGGTCTTGGCGGCTTCCGATCCGAAAAGGTGGACCCGGTGTGCAAAGGAGCGCTCATGACATCGTCGACTGTTGCCCGCAGAGTATCGTCGTTGACATTTGTTCTTGCGCCAGCGATAGCGCTCGTGCTCGCAGCTGGCTGCTCTGGTGGAGCAGTCACCGAGGGCGCGGGTGGCAGCAGTTCCGGTGGAACTACCGGCAATGGCGGAACCACCACTTCCGGCGGAACCACCGGCACCGGCGGCTCCACCGCTAAGGGCGGGACCACCGGCAGCGGCGGCACGACCACCTCTGGCGGCACTACCGGCAATGGCGGGACCACCGGCTCCGGCGGCTCCACCGCCAAAGGCGGCACCACCGGCACTGGCGGCTCCACCGCCAACGGCGGCACCACCGGCACCGGCGCAACCACCAGCTCCGGCGGCACCGCCAGCTCAGGCGGGATCACCGGCTCCGGCGGGACCACCGGCACCGGCGGCGCCACCGCCAAAGGTGGCACCTCTGGTGTCGGCGGAATGACCGGCAGGGGGGGAGTGACCGGCACGGGTGGCCAAACCGGCGCGGGCGGCGCGGGTGCCGGAGGTTCCACCACGGACGGCGGCACACCAGCCATGGATTGCACGACTATCCCTGCAATGCCGACCGGTGGCACGTCGCACTCGGGGAATAGTCAAGGCGGCACGGGCAACCTCGCCTGGCAGATCTGGTCGAATCACGGCTCGGGAACCATGACCACATTTAGTACTCCTGCATTTAGTGCAGCTTGGAACAATTCTGGCGACTACCTGGGCCGTCTCGGTTTTGAATGGGGGAACAGCGGCAAGGCATACACCTCGTACGGAACGATTGCCGCACAGTTGGCCTTCAAGAAGACGGGAAGCGGCGGCGGCTTCTCCTATATAGGAATCTATGGGTGGTCGACAAACCCATGTGTTGAGTATTACATCATCGATGACTCGTTCGGCACGATGCCGTTCAATGCTTACAACGCGACCCTCAAGGGAACTGTCTCTAGCGATGGCGAGAACTACAAGCTATTCTCGAACAACACAACTGGAACCGGTGGCTCAAGATGCAGCGGCGTCTCGAGTTGGTTGCAGTTCTGGAGTATCCGGCAGAAGGCCCGCCAGTGCGGGCAAATATCCATTACCCAGCATTTCGACGCTTGGAAGGCCGCGGGTATGACACTGGGGAACATGCTAGAGGCCAAGATTCTAGTAGAAACAGGTGGTGGTAGTGGAAGCGTTGATTTCCCAATAGCAAACGTAACGGCCAAATAGATTGGACTATGCTGGCTACTGCACGAGGATGGTCGCCAGACGCAGGCGATCGCGACCGTCGCTGGCGCTGGCCGGCGTGACGGGCGCGCGTTGGTTGCCATTGAACAGCCCCACGTAAACCACATACGGACCGGGCGGCATCGCGGAGGTGAAGGTGATGGGCAGGCGATCGCGAATGCGCTGGCCCGGACGCCAGCGCTCCATGGGATAGGCGCCCTCGACGGGCACGTGATCGAGGTTGCGGAAGCCGCCGGGGCCTTCCAGGTGGAAGAACAGCTTCCAGCCCGGCGGCAGGCGCCCCTGCAATTCGAAATGCGTGACGAGCACGGCGCTTTCGCCCCGCTGGAGGGTCTGTGGCGCGATGTCGTAGCCCAACACGCGCAGATTCTCCCCGATGCGCGCATCGAGCGGCTGCGCGGGCGCGGCCGCGCCTGGGGCCGGCAGCCCGAAGGCAATCTTGTCGGCGTAGCCCGGCGGCAGCGCCAGCAGGGCTACGCGGTTGCGTAGATCGTCTTTCAGCGTCGAGCACGCTGGCTCACCCTCGATCAACCCCCAGACGTCCCTGCTCTCGCCACGGTCGTGAAAGATGTCGTAGCACTCGGTGGTGTTGTCGGGCGTCCAGTTCCAGATGAGGTGATGGGTGGCCGTGACCAGGGCCCGCCGCTTGACGTTGCCCTCGTAGCTGACTTCCTGAAAGACCGGACCGGGCGGGGGTTCGGCGGGCTTGCCGGCGAGCAGGTCCACGAGCGAGCGCCCGAGAAACGATGGCTCGTGCGGCCCGCGCGCCAGGTTGACCATGGTCGGCGCCAGATCGACGTGGCCGACGGGGGTCGTCAGCCGCTGCGCCGGCAACCCGGGCACGCGCATGACGAACGGGACCTTGGTGTGCGGAGTGTAGAGGTGATAGCCGTGCGCCACGATGCCGTGTTCGCCCAGCGATTCGCCGTGATCGCCGACGACGATGATCGCGGTCTTGTCCCACAGGCCAAGCGCGCGGAGCTCGTCGAGCACGCGGCCGAAGTGCTGGTCCGCGAACCAGATTTCGCCATCGTAGAGGTCGGCCTGCTCGCCACCCCAGTTGGGCGCCTCGGGATGGCGTTCGTAGTTCAGGTGCGGGTCGTAGAAGTGCATCCACAGAAAGAACTTCTCTTGCCCGTGCTCACGCAGGAAGGCGATGCCCTTGTCCGCCATCTGGCGGCTGGAACTGCCGACGGATTCGGCGGGGCCGTTGACGTTGACGTGCAACGCGGCGCAGGTATCGTCGTAGTAGTCGACCGCGCGCTCGAAGCCGCGCTGGTCGGCGCGATTGAAATATTGGTAGGCGTAGAAGGCCGCCGTGGTGTAGCCCAGCGCCTTGAGCGACTGCGCGATCATGCGCTGGCTGGGGGCAATGCGCGGCCACCAGATCGACTCGTCCCAGTCGATGGCCGACGGCCAGCGGCCGGTGGCGATGGCGGGCATCGAGTAGCGCGTCGAGGGGGCGTGCGCCCAGCCGTTGACGAAGAGCGTGCCCTCGGCGGCCAGGCGGTCGAGGTTGGGCGTGGTCGGCCGGCGGTAGCCGTAGGCGCCCACGTGATCCGCGCGCAGGGTGTCGATGGTGACGAGGAGGATCTTGAGATCCGCGGGCACCGTCTCGGGCACGAGCTGGAAAGGGGGCGAGCGCAAGGCCGCGGCGGTCGCGTCCTTGCCGTCGCAATCCTGGTCGATGCCGTCGTCGGGCCAGTCACGCGCGCCGGGGTTGCGTTCGGGATCGCTGTCGTCGCAATCGCCGCCGCCGAGGAAGCGCGCGTAGCCGTCGTGGTCGAAGTCGAACAGACGCTGGCCCTGCGCGAGGAGCTCGCCGGCCAGACTGGCGCGAGCCGAGGCCGCCTTGCGCGCCGGCTCGTATTCCGAAACCGTGAAGACCGCGACGAGAGCACAGGCTGGCAGAACGAGGGTGACGACACGATCCCAGGGGCGCTGCGGCGTGTGCCCGCGCAGCAGGAGGGTCAGTCCAGCGGTGCCGACCACGAGGCCCGCAATCACCAGCACCTGGTTCCAGGCCATGAACTGGAAGTCTTGTACCCAGCGCACCTTGACGAGGACGGCGGTGGGCGCCCCGAAGAGAAGCAGGGCGAGCAGAGCCGCGATCCACCCGCGGACCCGGGATAGCCGGCGGCTCGACCACGCCAGCGCGAAGGGCAGAAGCGCCGACAGGCAAGCGGTCGCGACCGCCCGTTCGAGAAGCAAGCTCTTGCGCAGAGGTGCTCGAGTTGGCGGGCCCAC
>JADGRD010000756.1 GCA_017881285.1 Pseudomonadota bacterium
GGGCTGGCCGTCGCGGATCTGATGGCACTGGGTGTGCACAGGGGCCATCCCCAACCAGGGCTGCCGATTCTCTTCGCCGTGCGAAGCCTGCTCGAGCAAAACGACAGCGTGGAGTCTGCTCTCGCGTCCCTGCAATCCACACCGCGGACCATGGCCCAGAACTACGCCCTCGCCGACCCCGCCTCTGCGCGCGTGGTGGAAACCAGCCCTTCGTACTTTCACGCTCGTCCCGTGGACAATGGCCTGGCGGCCATCACGAATTTCTGGCACGAGGAGAGCGGCGGGGCAAAGGACGGCCGCTATGCGCGCATGCTGAGAACCGCCGGCAACGAGAAACTGGGCGCCGCCGATCTGCAACACATTCTCTCCGAAGCGGCCATTGCCGGGATGAACGTGCAGGCTGTGGTTCTCGAACCGGAAACGCGCCAGGCCTCCATCGCGCAGGGAAAGACCCCCGTGGCCAGGGGCGTCTGGAGGACGCTCGACCTGTCGGCCTGGCTGGCCACAAGGGCGCCCTAGACCGCGGGAATCGGGTTACCCTCGTACTTCTGCGACACTTTCTCGTCCGCTTTGCCTGGAGGCCACCATGTTCAAGAAGGCTCTCTTCGCGCTGGTTCTGTCCGCGATGTTCCTCGGCGCCGGGTCGATGGCTTTCGCCGGTGGCGACGGCAAGTGCAACCTCGACTCGGATTACGGCGGGGGCGGCGCGAAGTGCAACCGCGGCAAGTGCTCCAACGCCCCGGACGGAACCTGCCACTTCGATTCCCAGTACGCCGGCGCCGGCAGGTGCGGCGCGGGCAGCAAGTGCAAGAAGCAGCCGCGGCCTGGTACAATCTAGCCATGATCCGACGAGTCGCTATCGTGGCAGCGGTCGTGGTGTGCAGTGCGTGGCCGGGCAGCGCGTTCGGGCAGAACGCCACATCGGCCGGGGCGGTGACGACCCCGTACCCGACGACCCAGGGCATTGCGATCGAGTGGGCCATCACGGGCGACGCGAACAACAACGGCGTCGTGCAAGTCCGCTACCGTGAATCCGGCGGCACGGCGTGGAAGACCGGCCTGCCCCTCGTGCGCGTGCCCGCAGGATCGAACACCACGGGCTCCTTCGGATCGGGTGGCGGGCAATGGGGCAACAAGCACGCGGGAAGCCTGTTCGACCTCGATTCCGGCAAGACCTACGAGATCGAGCTCACCTTGACCGATCCCGACGGCGGTGGGGCGACAACCACCGCGACCGCGGCCACCCGCCCCATTCCTGTCGCGGCCGCCGGCGCGACGACGAAACCGGTGACCCCATCGACGTTTGCCACCGCGCTGTCAGCCGCCGTGGCGGGCAACATCCTGCTGCTCGGGGCTGGCAGCTATCCCGCGTTCACGGTTCCGCGTAGCGGCGCCGCCAATCAACCGATTGTCATCCGCGGTGAATCGGCCGACAGCGTGATCATCGGCGGCCGGGTGACGATGAACGACCTGCAATGGATCTACCTGGAAAACGTCACCGTGCAGGGCGAGGTGCGCATGAACGGCGCCTCCAACATGGTGGTGCGCGGCTGCAAGATCCGCACAACCGCCGGCGGCATCACCTTCCAGATCGGCAACGATGTTCCACGCAACAACTTCATCGTCGACAATGACATCGTCGGCGGGGCGACCTGGGTGGACAACCAGCTCGGGGCCGGAGGTTACGACAGCGGCGAAGGCATCCAGTTCACCGGTTCGGGGCACGTCATCTGCTGGAATCACGTGAAGGATT
This sequence comes from Pseudomonadota bacterium, assembly GCA_017881285.1. Classification (GTDB taxonomy): domain Bacteria; phylum Myxococcota_A; class Polyangia; order Fen-1088; family Fen-1088; genus Fen-1118. The sequence continues at coordinate 1,754 of JADGRD010000756.1, forward strand.
TTCGCGACAACATCTCGCTCATGGAATACGACGAGGCCTACGAGCAAGTTTCGATTGACATCTGCAACAACGACATCGAGGAAGCGACCGACGATGGCATCGAGGCCGACTCGGCCATGGGCAACGTCCGGGTCATGCGCAACCGCATCCAGAATTGCTTCGACGGGTGCAGCTCGCAGCCAAACCTGGGCGGCCCCACTTACTACATTCGCAACGTGATGTACAACGTGCTCTATTCGCCCTTCAAGTTCCACAACGGCACCGTCGGCGACGTCGCCTTCCACAACACCGTGGTCAAGTGCGGGGACGGCTGGGGCTGCTACGCCGGTGAGACCTGGAGCCACGCGTTCTTCCGTAACAACATCTTCATCGGCGGAACCGGCGGCGGCACCTACGGCGGCTACGGCAATGGCTCGGGCCGAGTCTTCGATCTCGGCGATGCCGACACGACCTGCTCGTTCGACTACGATGGCGGGGGTTCGATCGGCACCGGCACCTTCGAAGGGAAGATAGGCAGCAATCGCTTCACCAGCCTGGCAACCTTGCAGACCAATACGACCGAGGCGCACGCGGTGGCGGTCGACATGACCATCTTCGCCAGCGGTCCGGCCTTCCCATCGAATCCGTATCCGGCCAAGGCCACTGTGGACTTGCAGCTTGCGGCCGGCTGCGCTGCCGTCGACAAGGGTGTGGCGCTGGCCGGTGTGAACGATGGCTACACCGGCGTCGCGCCCGATCTCGGCGCCTACGAGCTCGGGATCGCGCCCCCGGTCTATGGACCGCGGCAAGGCGCAACGACGGGAACCGGTGGCGCGGCGGGAACTGGTGGCACTCTCGGGACCGGCGGTGCCACAGGATCAGGCGGCAGCCCTGGAAGTGGTGGGGGCACCGCGACTGGAGGCAGCCGCGCGACCGG
>JADGRD010000105.1 GCA_017881285.1 Pseudomonadota bacterium
ATAATGGCCGCCACGTCGATCTCGAAGGTGCGCGGCTGCTGGGAGAGATCGATCGCCTTGCAAGGGCAGGCGTCGACGCAAAGAGTGCAGAGGAGCCCCTCACCCGCCGCGCTGCGCGCGTCGGCCTCTCCCCGCAAGCGGGGCGAGGCGCCTGATCTCTCCCTCTCCCCGCTTGCGGGGAGAGGGCCGGGGCGAGGCGCCATACCCATGCAAGTCGCGGGATCAATTGTATAGCGAGTCGGCCAGGCACCGGGGTAGGCGAGGTAGGCGGCGCGGCTGGTCTTCATTCCGAAGTCGAAGGCGCCCGGCCGTTCCGTCGGACACACTTCGGCGCATTTGCCACACGCCGAGCAGCGTTCGGCGATGAAGCGAGGCTGCTGCCGAATGCCGACCCGGTAGTGGCCTGGAGCACCCGTGACCGTATCCACCCTGGCCAGGGTGTGGACGGTGATGCGAGGGCTGGTGCGAATGCGGCGCAGGTTGATTTCCAGCCCGCAGCCGGGCGGGCACAGCTTGGGAAAATACTGATACATCTGCGCGACGCGCCCGCCCAGGTGGGGCTCGCGATCGACCAGCACGACATCGCACCCGGCCTCCGCCGCCTCGACGGCGGCGGAGATACCAGCGATACCCCCGCCGACGACTAGGATACGTCCGCGCGGCGATCCGGTACCTGTGGCGTCCGCGCTGGTCACCGCTCCGCATCGCGGGTGAGGTACTTCACCGGGCGCTTGACCATGGTCCACTGCCCCGTTTCCCGGTTGTACTTCGAGTTGCAGAATGCCAGCCAGTTCGCTTGGTCCATCGCGGGCTTGTCGGTGCGCACGTAGTAGCCCGGCCAGCGCGTTTCGTCGCGGAAGAGCACCGACCGCATGTGCGCCTCGGCCTGCAGCAGGCGGTGCCGGTTTTCCCAGCAGCGCATGAGCTCGTGCAGGGTCTCGGCCCCGAGCTTGCTGGCGTCCTCGCGGAGGAACGCCAAAAGCTCCAGCCCCTTCTCGAGCTGGGCCTTGCTGGTCGCGAGCTGGGTCGAAACCCCGCCCGCGTACTCATCCATGACCTTCTGCAGCCGGCTCATGAATTGCTTTGGCCGCAAGTAGCTGGGGTTGATGTCGGGATCCGTGGTGTCATCCCGGTGTTTCTCGAAGGTCTCGAGGGGCTGCAAAATCTCGGCGGTCAGGGCGGCAATCTGCGCGTCGCTGACCGTGGCGCCATTGCCCTTGTCCGCGATGAACGCCAGGGCGGATTTGCCGGCGATGCGGCCCTCCGTGAACGATCCCGACGAGAACTTGTGGCTGGAAGCGCCGCTGGCGTCGCCGGCCGCGAAGAGTCCCGGCACGGTGGTCATGTTGGCATAGCCCCAGAAGTACTCGCTCTCGGTATCAGGGGTTTGCAGATCCTTGGGACCGGAAACCCACGCCCCGGATGCCCCGCTATGGGAACCAATGAAATACGGCTCGCAGGCCATGATCTCGGAGGGCTTCTTTTCGGGCTCGACATTGGTGGCCGCCCAGAGCAGCGCCTGCGCGATGGTCATGTCGAGAAAGTCTTCCCAGGCCTCGCTTTCCAATTCCTTGAGCTTCTTGCGCGCGGCCTTCTCGTCCGGCATGGCCTTGCTGATGCGGTTGATGGCGTCCCCAGTCTGCATGTAGATCGGTCCCTTGCCCTTCTGGATGTCCATCATCATCAGCCAGTTGCGCAGGTTGGCCGGCGTGGGCTTGGCACGTCCGTACGGCCCCCACTTGTCGAGCTCTGCATCGTTGGTGGCCATGTAGTCCTCGCCGAGGGCATTGGTGGCGATGGCCTTGAACAGCAGGAACCAGGCGCCCACCGGACCGTAGGCATCCTTGAAGCGCACGGGAACGAACCTGACTTCCTGGCAGGTCATCTCGGCGCCGGCGGTGATGGTGAACGCCGCGCTGCCGGCCGAGTTGAAGGGCGGATACCACGACCGGCCGATGCCCTCGCCGGTGGAGCGCGGCTTGAAGACGTGCACCGCGCCGCCCATGGCGGTCAGCACCGCTTTGGCCTTGAAGACGTAGATGGTGTTCTCGCGGACGGAGAAACCCATGGCACCGACGCAACGGCCGTCGACCATCAAGGGGTGGGTTAGGAAGACGCGCTCGAAATACTCCCCGCCGGCTTCCGCCAGCGCCTTCTTCGCCGCTTCGGCGACGATCGCCTTGTACGACTCGCCGCTGATCATCACCTGCCAGCGACCCTCGTGGACGTACTGTCCCTTCTCGTCCTTCCAGATGGGCAATCCCCACTTCTCGAACATGTGCACGGTCGAGTCCACGTGGCGCGCGATGTTGGCCACGAGATCCTCGCGGGTGATGCCCATGAGATCGTTGCGCACGTAATCGACGTAGTCGCGGACGGTGTTCTTGCCGCCATTCAGATCCACGTACAGGTTGATGGCCGAGAGCCCCATGGCCACCGCGCCGGAGCGGTCGACGGCGGCCTTGTCCACCAGGGTGACCTTGAGCCCGCGCTGCTTGGCCCAGTGGGCAGTTTCCACCGCGGCGCCACACGCGGCCATGCCGCCGCCACAGATGAGGAGGTCGGTCTCCACCACGACTGTCTTCCATTCCGTCATGACTACTTCCCTCCATTCGGCGAGCGGCTAAGTGCAAGCTCGGCGAGCCCGCCCAGCTTGACGGGCCCCTGTTCGGTGTTGAGCGCGCTGGGTTCGCCCATGAGCAACGGGCTGTTGAGATCGTCGGTGCCGGTCGGGAAGTGCCCGTGGGGCTGGATCTGCCCCTCGCTCACCCCGCGCCGAATGGGGAACTTGAAGCGCTTGGGCTTGATTTCGGGGTTGCGGAACTGCACGGTCCACATGATGTCCTCGGTGCTGCGGAGCGCGCTCACGCTGGCCCCCAAGGGCACGAAGTCGGAATAGCCCCTGACCTCGATGGCCTGGGTCGGGCACATCTTCACGCAATTGAAGCACTCCCAACACATGACCGGGTCGCGGTTGTAGGCCTTCATCTTCTGACGGTCCAAGGTCATCAGGTCGTTGGGACAGATGTACTGGCAAGCCGTCCTGTCCAGGGCCTTGCACCCGTCACATTTGCTGGTGATGACGTAGCTGGGCATCAGGTCTCCATTTGCGCGACCCTTGCCATGCCCGGCTCGCGCGCGGTTGAGGGTGATGGATTCAGTGCATGGATGGAAGACATCGAAGGGGTGAAGAGCCAGCGGCAAGCGCCGAGGAAGACCAGCGCGCCGCCAGCATAGATGCCAACGACAATACCAAGCTCGATGAGACTCGGACGATAGTCGCGGACGTAGCCAAGGGGGGATGGCACGAAACCGGAGGTGACGAGGCACAGCCCCTTCTCCACGAGTACCGAAAGTAGCACGGCCGCGGTTGCGGCATAGGCCAATCCGCGCCGGCGGCGCAAGCTCGGAACCAACAGCACAACCAGAGCCAAGAGCAGCAGCAACCACCCGCCATAAGTGAACGCCACCAGCCCTACGTGGCCTTCGAGCCCGAGGAAGAGATACTCGAGGTGCTCGCCCGCCGCCGGAATGCCCGAGTAGAGAGCCGTGAACGCCTCCAGCAAGGCCAGCAGCAAGCTGGCCATCGCGGCATAGGTCATGATGGTGGACAGTCGCTCGATGGCCTCGCGCCCGATGTCGAACACCTTCCGGCGCGCGAGCACCGCCGCGAGCAGAATGAGCAGCGCCGGTCCCGAGGCAAAGGCCGTGGCCAGGAAGCGAGGCGCGAGCACGGCGGTCATCCAGGCCGGTCGCGCGGCCAGGCCCGCGTAGAGCAGCGCGGTGACGACGTGGATGCCGATCGCCCAGGGGATGGTGGCCAGCGCCAAGCCCCGCACCCAGCGGGCGGGTGAGCCGCCCCGCGCGAACTTTTTTAATGATACGGCGACCACCGAGAGGGTCAGATAGCCGCCCAGGGTCAGGCAGTCCCAGAACATCAGGGACGAAGGCGCCGGGTAGAGCAGGATGTTGAGCAGCCTTGCCGGCTTGCCCAGATCCACCATGATGCACAAAAGGGCCTGGCAGAGGGCAATCACGGCGACGACCTCGCCCAGCACCAGCGCCCGCGCGAAGGTCTTCTGGCGGTGAACGTAGTAGGGCAAGAGCACCGTGACCGCCGAGGCGCCAATGCCCACCAGGAACGTGAATTGCGAAATGTAGAGCCCCCACGGCATCTCACGCGAAAGCCCGGTTACCCCCAAGCCCTTGCGAACCTGGACCCCGTAGGCCACGCAGCCCAGCACAACGAGAACCAGGAGTCCCCCTTGCAGGATCCAAGAGAGCATGGGGCGGCGGTTTGTTTCCGGCATGTCCACTACACCACGTAGAAGACGCTCGGCTCGGTCCCGAGCGCGGAACGGCGCCGCAACACCCGCCGCGCGGCGAGCAGTTGGCGAAGGGGCGAAGTCGCGTCCTCGAGATTGCCGAAGGTCAGGGCCGCGGGGCCGGCGCTGCGACAGATCTCCACGCACAGCGGGACCTGCCCGGCGTCGAGCCGCTCGACGCAGAGGTTGCACTTCTCGACCACGCCGGCCGTGCGCGCCGGATAGTTGCCCGTGGCTCCCACCCCGGGGTCTTCCCAGTTGAAATTCCGCGCCCCGTACGGGCACGCGGCCATGCAATACCGGCAGCCGATGCAACGATGCTCGTCCATCGCGACCACGCCGTCGCTGCGCCGCCAGGTCGCGCCGGTCGGACAGACGCGCGTGCAGGGGGAATTCTTGCAGTGATTGCACAGTACGAGCAGGGGCATCTGCTTTTGCGCCTCTGCTTCGTAGGTGTGGATCTGCTCGGGAAAGACGCGGGCGAAAGGCTCTTTCCACACCCACTTGACCTCGTGGCGAGCCTCCGCGACGGTGGGCACCCGATGGGCCGCGTGACAGGCGTCGATACAACGGCGGCAACCGGCCACGCTCGCACAACGGGCGACGTCGACGGCCATGCCCCACAGCGGGCTCCCCGCGCCGGCCGCCGCGCCCAGGGCGGTCCGCGCGGCGGCGCCTGCCACGAGGGCGGCGCCCAGCGCCGCACCGGTGCCCGCGAGCAGATCCCGCCGGCTCAGGCCGCTCTTCATGCCCCGCGCTCCTCAGGCCGATGGGATTGGCAGACGTGCACGGCCGGTCTTCGCAGCACAAACCGTGCCAGTCGTCGACATGGTGTGAGCAGCCTAAATCCCGCTGATCTCGACATGATGGACTCCACGCCTGCACCAGCACCCGTGATATTTAATGGGTCGCACCGTCAAATACGAAGACCGGGTTGGCGTCCGGCGGCGGGACGCCGGGGGCGCCATCGCCCCGTGTCTGCTTGTGTCCCGCGCCCTGACGCTCGCTACGCTACCGGGAAGTTGCCCGTCCCCGCATCCCATCATAATTGATGGGTCCATCCATCAAATATCACGGATCATCCCTCGTTCATCGCAGGGGGCGACTTTGGCCAGAGTGCCGTGCGGGCGGTTCTTGCGAGGTTTTGGCCCATTTCCAAGATCGGGTCGCGGTCGCGATTCACGGCACGGCATTTGCTGTGCACGAGGGCACCGAGAGAACTGCGAGCATGAAGAAGCCAACCCCACTGGTGGACGAGCTCGAGAAGGGCCCCTGGCCGAGCTTCGTCAAGGAAATCAAGAAGAGCGCGGACGGTCCCATGGCCTCCGACCTGCTCTCCGTGCTCGAGCGTTCCTATGACGATAAGATCGGCCACTGGAAGCACGGCGGACTCGTCGGCGTAAAGGGCTACGGGGCCGGCGTCATCGGGCGCTACAACGACCTGGCCGGGGAGTTCCCCGATGCCGCCGAGTTCCACACCATCCGGATCAATCCCCCCGCCGGCTGGTTCTACACCTCGGACGTGTTGCGGCAGCTGTGCGACATCTGGGAGCGCCACGGTTCGGGCCTCACGAATTTCCACGGGGCGACCGGCGACGCGGTTTTCCTGGGGGCCAAGACCGTCGAGCTCGAGCCTCTGTTCGATGAGCTACTCGCCGCCGGCTTCGACCTCGGTGGGTCGGGGTCGGCGCTACGCACCCCCAGTTGCTGCTGCGGCAAGGCTCGCTGCGAATGGGCGTGCTTCGACACCATGGCAGTCACGCGAGAGTTGACCCACGTCTACCAGGACGAGATGCACCGTCCCGCCTTCCCCTACAAGTTCAAGATCAAGGCCTCCGGTTGTCCCAACGACTGCGTAGGCGCCATCGCGCGCTCGGATCTTTCGATCATCGGCACCTGGCGGGACGACATCCAGATCGACAAGACAGGCCTCGCGAAGTACGTGGCGGAGGGCAAGCCGAATATCCAAAGAGACGTGGTCGAGCGCTGCCCCACCCGCTGCATGCGCTTCGCGAAGGGTCAGCTCGACATCGACAACGACGAGTGTGTCCGCTGCATGCATTGTATCAATGCCCTCCCGAACGCCCTCGCCCCCGGCAAGGATCGGGGGGCCATGCTGCTGGTGGGTGGCAAGGCGCCGATCTTGGGCGGGGCGTTGCTCTCGTCGCTGCTGGTGCCGTTCATCAAGCTCGAACCACCCTACGAGGACATCAAGGAGCTCCTGGTCGCCATCTGGGACCTGTGGTCCGAGCACGGCAAGAACCGCGAGCGCGTGGGCGAGTTCATCCAGCGCATCGGGCTGGCCAATTTCCTCGAACAGATCGGGCTCGATCCGCAGCCCGAGATGGTTGCGCACCCGAGGACCAACCCCTACATCGCACTCCACGAGGACAAGCCGTGATGCCTCCAGCAACAATCAAGCGCAAGACGGATATCGGGCCGCCTGACTACCAGAAGTTTCTCCCGCCGATCATCCAACGCAACTACGGCAAGTGGGTCCGTCACGAGATCCCGAGGCCGGGCGTGCTGGTGCACACGGCGGAATCGGGAGAGAAGCTCTATTCCGTACGCGCGGGTTCGCCGCGGCTGCTGAGCATCAAGACGATCCGGCTTTTTGCCGCCCTCGCCGACGAGTTTTCCGGCGGCTGCTTGCGTTTCACCAGCCGCAACAACGTCGAGTTCCTGCTCGCCGATGCCGGGAAGGTCGATCCCCTCATCCTGCGCCTCGAGAGCGAAGGCTATCCCGTGGGTGGCACCGGGCCGTCGATCACCAACATCGTCCACACCCAGGGATGGGTGCACTGCCACTCGGCGGCCTCGGATGCGTCGGGCGTGGTCAAGTCGGTGATGGACGAGCTCTTTCCCTATTTTGGTTCCATGCGGTTGCCCGCCAAGCTGCGTATCGCCTTTGCCTGCTGCCTGAACATGTGCGGGGCCGTGCACTGTTCCGACATCGCCATCCTGGGGCTGCACCGCAAGCCGCCCAAGATCAACCACGGCACCCTCTTCAAGACGTGCGAGATCCCGACCACGGTAGCGTCCTGTCCCACCGGGGCGGTGCGTCCCGTGACGGTCGACGGAAAACCTTCCCTGGAGGTCATCGAGGGGCAGTGCGTGCTCTGCGGCAACTGCTACACCGTTTGTCCGTCGATGCCCATGAACGATCCGGAGGACGGCGTGTCGATCTGGGTCGGCGGCAAGGTTTCGAACGCGCGCCGCGAGCCGATGTTCAGCAAGCTCGCCATTCCCTTCCTGCCCAACACCCCCCCGCGCTGGCCCGAGGTCACGACCGCCGTCAAGGCCCTGGTCGAGCTGTATGCCGCCCACGCCCAGCCCTTCGAGCGCATGGGCGAGTGGATCGAGCGCATCGGCTGGCCCCGCTTCTTCCGGTTGGCCGGCATTCCCTTCACGCGCGATCACATCGACGATTTCACGCATGCGGGAGAAACCTACAAGCGCTCGGTGCACCTCCGGCGCTCGCCCGCCTGGAACCTTGGCGGCTAGTTGGAGGACACGACGATGAGCGATGTAACCGTGGAAGCCGTAGCCGACGCCATGTACGCCATGGTCAAGGAATGTCACGGCAAGCGGCAGCTCAAGGCGATCGACCTCACCAAGGCCATGGCCGAACGCTTTGGCGACGCCTGTGACAAGCCGCTGGGCAAGGAAGCCATCCGGCTCCTCATCGAGGACGAACGCTGCACGTATTCTTACATCGGTGGCAGCTACATCGTACTGACGCCGGAGAAGTGACCGCGTGGCGCTTCTGCACCGAAGCGAGAACAAGAAGCCGCTGCGGCCCCGGGCGGGTGCGCCCACGAGCGCGGCGGTTTCAGCGTTGCGGCCCCAGCAGGTTGCCAAGGCGAGCCCCTGCCAGAACGCCTGCCTGGCAGGAACCGACGTACGTGCTGCGCTGGCCCTGCTCAACCAGCACGAGAAGCTCGGGCTGACGCAGGACGAAGCCTGCGAGCGGGCCTGGCGGCTCATCGTCGAGACCAATCCCTTTCCCGCCACGACCGGCCGCATTTGTCCCCACCGCTGCGAGGACAGCTGCAATCGCCACGGCAAGGACGGCGGCGTGGCCGTCGGCATGATCGAACGCTTCCTCGGCGACTGGGCGCTCGAACGCGAGCTCCCGTTGCCGGGCGTGCCGGAACGGCCCCCGCACCGCGAACGCATCGCGATCATCGGCGCGGGACCCGCCGGGCTGTCCTGCGCTTATCACCTGGCCCGCCGCGGGTATGTCTCGACCATTTTCGAGGGCATGCCACAGCCCGGGGGCATGCTGCGCTACGGGATCCCGGCGTATCGTCTGCCGACCCGCGTGCTCGAAGGCGAGATCCGGCGCGTGCTCGACGTCGGGGTCGAGCTACGCACGCGCACCACCATCGGCCGCGACGTGACCCTCGAGCAGCTTCGCCAGCAGTACGCCGCCGTCTTCGTGGCGCCGGGCGCGGCGTCGAGCCGGGAGGTGGACATCCCCGGCGCGAACGGCCTGGGGGTCTTCCGCGCCGTCGAATTCCTGCGCGATGTCGCCCGCGGCGAGCCGCCGGCCATCGGCAAGTACGTCGTGGTCGCGGGAGGTGGCAACTCGGCCCTC
>JADGRD010000106.1 GCA_017881285.1 Pseudomonadota bacterium
CGACCCAGGTCCGAGTCCCGACGCCAAGCCGAAGAAACCTTCGAAACTGACCCGTGTGCGCAACATCGGTGTGTGCGCGCATATCGACGCCGGTAAGACCACGGTCAGCGAGCGTTTTCTTTACTATGCGGGGCGCATCCACAAGATCGGCGAAGTCCACGACGGCGAAGCCCAGATGGACTGGATGCCGCAAGAACGCGAGCGCGGCATCACCATCACCGCCGCGGCCACTACTCTGGAATGGCGCGGGCACGACATCCACCTCATCGATACGCCGGGGCACGTCGACTTCACCATCGAGGTCGAGCGCTCGCTGCGCGTGCTCGACGGCGCGGTGGTGGTGTTCTGCGGCGTCTCGGGTGTCGAGCCGCAGTCCGAAACCGTGTGGCACCAGGCCGACAACTTCCACGTCCCGCGCCTCGCCTTCGTCAACAAGATGGATCGGCCGGGCGCCGACTTCCAGGCTGTGGTCGACGAGATCCGCGGGCGGCTCGGCGCGCACCCCGTGCCCGTGCAGTTGCCCATCGGCGCCGAAGACCATTTCGAAGGCGTGGTGGATCTCATCCGCGAGCGCGCCATCTACTTCACGGGCGCCGAGGACGATTTGCCGCGCGAGGACGCGGTGCCAGCCGGGCTCCACGACAAGGTCGCGGCCGCGCGCGAGAAGCTCATCGAGGCCGCCGCCGATCTCGACGACGACGTCGCGGCCGCCTATCTCGAGGGCAAGCCCATCGAGGCGGGCGCGCTGGTCGCGGCTCTGCGCAAGGGCACCATGAAATGCGCCATTGTGCCCGTGCTCGCGGGCTCGGCCCTACGCAACAAGGGCGTCCAACCCTTGCTCGACGCGGTCTGCGACTTCCTGCCCGCGCCGACCGAGGTGGCCGCCATCACCGGCGTGGATCCAACGACCGGCCAACCCACCACGCGGCCGCCCGAGGACAGCGCGCCCTTCTGCGCCCTGGCCTTCAAGGTCGCCATGGACGAAGGCCGCAAGACCGTCTTCCTGCGCATCTACTCCGGCGTGCTGAAACCCGGCGATGAGGTGCAGAACGCTCGCACTCGGCGCAACGAAAAAGTCGCGCGCCTGTTTTCCGTGCACGCCAACCGTCGCGAGCGCATCGAGCGCGCCGGCGCGGGCAGCATCGTGGTCGCCATGGGACTCAAGGACGCGGGTACCGGCGACACCATCTACGCACCCAAGGCGCCCATCCTACTCGGCCGCATCGACGCGCACGAGCCGGTCATCACGCGGGCCATCGAGCCCAAGACCCAGGCCGAGAAGGAGAGACTCGACTTCGGGTTGGCCAAGCTGGCCGACGAGGATCCAACCTTCCGCTTCGGCGAAGATCCCGAAACCGGGCAGACCATCATCCGCGGCATGGGCGAGCTGCACCTTGACATCATGGTCGATCGCTTGCGCCGCGAGTACGGCGTCGAGGCCAACGTCGGCCGTCCGCAGGTCGTGCACCGGGAAACCCTGGCCGGCACGGCCGAGGCCGAGGCGCGTTTCGAGCGCCAGGTCGAGGACGAAACCTTGTTTGGCCAGGCCCGCGTGCGCGTGGCCGCCCGCCCGCGTGGCAGCGGCAACGTGGTCAAGCTGGCCATCGTGCCGCCCGAATCAGTGCCGGGCGCAGCGAAAATCCCGGAACCGCCGCGCGCGATCCTGGAGGCCGCGCTGGAAGGCGCCACCGAGGCCATGCGCTCGGGGCCGGAAGGCTATCCCTTCGAGGACATCGAAGTCGTGGTCACCGGCATCGAGTACCGACCCGACGCCTCGACGCCGGCGGGACAGAAAGCCGCCGTGGGCGAGGCGCTGCGCCAGGCCTCGCGCGAGGCCGGCACGCGCCTGCTCGAGCCCATCATGAAGGTCGAAGTCACCGCGCCGGAAGCGAACGTCGGCGACGTGCTCGGCGACCTCAATGCGCGCCATGCCCAGATCGAGGACGTCAACCTGCGCGGCAACCAGCGCCTCATCATTGCCCGGGTGCCCCTGCGCCGCATGTTCGGCTACTCGACCGACCTGCGCTCGGCCACGCAAGGCCGCGCCAACTACACCATGCAGTTCGAAACCTTCGACGCCTGGGAATAGGCGCCCTTCGCCAGCGCGCGGAGAGCAGGAACCGAGATGCGGGAGAGCGGCGCTCGGCTTCGCTGGGGCTTTCCCGGGAGCGATCCTCGGCGGTCGCACGCCATAGGCCGCGCAGACGCGGCCGGGCGCGCTCGGCCTCTGGGGCCTTACGCGAGCAGCGAGGCTGCTCGCTGGCCCCGGTCCCGATTCGCTGGCAACCGAGCGCGGACGCTCGGTGCGCGAATCTACGCCGCCTCGGAAGCGCTCCCGGTCGCCCGCGCGCCGAGCTTACCTCTGCCGAAGACGCGCTTTCAGCCCATCGCCGCTAGGGATGATCTGGACCGGAGATCGAGCCCCGCGCAGCGGTGCTTGGCTACACGGCGGAGAGCTGCGCAGCAGTCACTGTCTCTCGAAGCACCGCTTGCGGGGCTCGCGCCAGGGCGCTTCCCGCGGGCATTTGGCAGGATCGGACGGCGCGCAGGGGGAAGGACGTGTCACGGCCGCCGGCGTGAGGAGCTGCTTCGGCCGATACCTAGGAGCAATTCGTGAAGCGCCCTGAACGCGTTGGCGCAGGCGGGCTTTGCCCGCCGAAGCCAGAACGCGGGAAGGTTTGGAAACCCTCCCAGGGTTTCCATCACAATGTCCGTCCGGCGGACGGGACACGTCCTTCCCCCGTTGCAGCCGTCCGCGCGCCTAGGCCGAACGCCGCTCTCCCGAATCCCTGCAAGGGGAGGCGCATGGCCCGTTTCGCCTCAGGGAGTCTCCCAACGACCCGACCGCGCCGAACGGGAGATCGCGTCGAGCACGCGCATGTTGGCCACGGCGTCCTCGATGGGCACGGGCGCCGGACCACCGCTGGCGATGGCCTCGCAGAAGCGATCGCACTCGACACCCCACTGGTCACAGGCCGGGAAGGCCACCTCGTCCATTCCTTCCTGACCCGCGCGCGCCTCCGCGTCGACGAGCAGGCGGCTCGGGCGGTCGTCCGGCATGCTCCACGGGATCTCGATGCCGATGCGGCCGCGCGTTCCCAGGATGTCGAGCGACTGGTAGGGCGCAAGCTGCGTGGAGCAGGTGAAGATGGCGTGCCCGCGCGGAAACTCGAGTATCGCCGAGGCCAGGCGATCCACGCCGAACCGGGGGTCGATTTCGAGCAGCCCCAGCACGCGCTGGGGCTCGGCCTCGAAGATGAAACGCGACATGGTAACGGGATAGAAGCCGATGTCGAGCAGGCCGCCGCCGCCCATGCCGGGCTGGTGCCGAACGTTGTCGGGCGAATCGTTGAAGTAGGAGAAGAAGCCAACCATCGAGCGCAACTCGCCGATGCGGCCCCCGCGCACCAGCTCGCGCGCGCCCAGCCAACGCGGGTGCGTGCGCACCATGACCGCCTCCATGACCAGGCGGCCGCTGCGCTCCCGCGCCTCGATGAGTTGGCTCGACTCCGCCGCGTCGAGCGCGATGGGCTTTTCGCACAGCACGTGCTTGCCGGCGGCGAGCGCGCGCACCGACCACGGCACGTGCAGGTGGTTGGGCAGCGGATTGTAGATGGCGTCGATCTCGGGATCGGCGAGCAGCTCCTCGTACGACCCGTAGGCGCGTGGAATGGCGAAGCGCAGGGCCGCGGCCCGCGCCCTGTCGGCCGCGCGCGAGGCGATGGCCGCCACCACACCGGTCTGGCCCTTGCCGATGGCGGGGATGACTTTCTCCGTGGCGATCTTGGCGACGCCCAAGATGCCCCAACGAACCTGCGTTCCCTTGTCGGTGCGCATGACGAGCTTTCGATTGTCTCACGCCCGGGCGCGAGTCATGGTGTATAGATTCGGCCCGGCCGATTCTGCATGTCCCCCGATGCCAACGCCATCGCCAACGCCATCGCGGCTCTCCTGCGAGCCGCGGGCCACGATCCGTCGAGCGAGGCGGACGTGCGGCAGACGCCCGAGCGCGTGGCGAAGCTGTGGATGGAGGAATTCCTGGCCGGCTACGCCATGGATCCGGCCAAGATCCTCGGCGAGCCGGTGGTGGGCGAAGCCGATCCCGACGTGGTCGTGGTGGCGGGCCTGCGCTTCCATTCCATGTGCCCGCACCACCTGGTCCCCTTCCGGGGCGTGGCCCACTTGGCCTACCTCCCCGCGGGCAAGCTGGCCGGATTCGGGCGGCTCGCGGATCTGGTCGAATGTTTCACCAAGCGCCTGACCCTGCAAGAGCGCGCGACCCACGACATCGCCGATGCCCTCTGGCAGGGCCTCGGCGCCCACGGCGCGGGCTGCGTCCTGGAAGCCGAGCAGCTCTGCCTGGCCCTGCCGGGCGAGCGCCACGATGGCTCCTTGGTCGTGACCAGCGCCTTCGTCGGCGACATGGCGGAGCGGCCCGATGTCAAGGCGCGCCTTTTCGCAGCCTGCCGCGGCGCCGGAAAGGATCTCTAGCATGGGCGGGCTCGCGGGACAGGTTGCGGTGGTCACGGGAACTTCGCGCGGCATTGGTCGGGCCATCGCGGCATCGTTCGCGAAGGCGGGAGCGGCCGTGGCCGGCTGCGCGCGGGGCGGCCGCGCGGGCAGTTTCCTCGACGACCTCTCGACCGAGGAGAAGAGTCGCTGCCGGCACGCGGCCTGCGACGTCCGCGTGCAGGCAGATGTGCTGCGCTTTCGCGCCGAGGTCCAGGCCGCCCTGGGCGTACCCGACATCGTGGTCAACAACGCCGGCATCGTGACCCGCGCCCCCGCGCTCGACCTGGCGGCGGAGGCCTGGAACGACGTGCTGGCCGCGAACCTCACCGGAACCTTCTTCGTCACGCAGGCCTTCCTCGGCGGCATGAAGGCGTGCAAGCATGGCCGCATCATCAACCTCGCGTCCATCGCGGGCCGCACCGGGACGGCCATGCTCTCCGCCTACTGCGCGTCCAAGCACGGCGTGGTCGGACTGACGCGCGCCTGGGCCGAGGAATTCCGCGCCGACGGCATCGCGGTCAATGCCATCTGCCCGGGCTCGGTCGACACCGAGATGCTCAAGCAGGGCATGCCGGACGGCACGCCCAAGATGACCGCGGACGACGTTGCGCGCGTGGCCCTCTTCCTGGCCGCGGAAGCCCCCCTGGCCCTCACCGGAGCGTGCATCGATGTCTTCGGGTAGGCCAACCTCGCGTACCCTGGCGCGGGCGCTGCGCCGCCTGCCGCTCTTTCCGCTCGAGGACGTGGTGCTCTTTCCCTACTCGATGATCCCGCTCTACGTCTTCGAGGCGCGCTACCGGAAGATGGTACGCGACGTGCTCGCCTCGAACCGGCTCATCGCCATCAGCCTGCAACTCGAAAAGGAAGACCCGACCGCGGACGGCGTGCCCCGCGTGGCGGCGGTCGCTTCGGTGGGCGAGCTGGTCCTGGCCCAGGAACTGCCCGACGGCCGTTTCAACCTCGTCGTGCGCGGCCGCGCGCGCATCGGTATCGACGAGGAGTTGTCCAGCGACGAACCCTACCGCCTAGTCGCAGCCCACGAGATCCCCGACGATCTGCCGGACAAGTCACCGGATCTCGACGAGGCCGACACCGCCCTGCGTGCCCTGGTGACGGGACTGGCCGAGTCCATCCCCGACGGCGGCGAACTGCTCAAACACGTGGCCGCGGCCCAGGACACCCCCGCCGCCCTCGCCAACGTCATGGCCGCCTCGTTGGTCGCCGACGCCCGGGCGCGGCAGCGCTTGCTCGAAACCACCGACGTGTTCCAGCGCCTCGAGCGACTGTCGAGCGAGGTGGTGGCTCTCATCGACCGCGTGGGCAAACCCGGCCGCGCCAACTGAGGCCAGGCTAGTCGCGTGGGGAGCTGGCGAGCTTCGCTCACGGCCTGCTGGCCTGCGTACCACCGCGCGAGGCCGAGCGAAGCGAGGGGGCAGGCAGGGCGGGGGGCGGTGCCGAAGGGCATGGAAACCCTCCCAGGGTTTCCATATCAGCGGTTGCGGCGCCTGGCGCCTGGCCCGGGTATACTTCCGCAAGAAGGATCGTTTTCGCGATTTGCATCGCCCCATGAAACCATTCCTCATGCCTTCTCCGCCGCTATTCATCGTGCTCGCCGGCCTGGCCTGCGTGTTCGGCGCACCCGCTTGCGCGGACCAGGCGAACCCGGTGCTGCCGCCAAGCGGTGGTCACGGCGGCCTGATCGCGGGCGGTGGTGGTACGACGGGGGAGATCGACGCCCTGACCCCGAGCGACGCCGCGGACACGGCGCCCTATGTCCCCACAGACGCCAGCGCCATCACGTGCGACTTGCTCAAGCAAAACTGCTCGACTCTGGGTCTCGGTACCGGCTTCAGTTGCTACCCCGTGAGCGGCGGCGGACGTTGTGAAGCCGCCGGAGGTACCGGAGCCTTCGGGACTTGCAGTCTCGACACGGACTGCGTGGGAGGGTTGGTCTGTGTCCCCCAGTCCCCTGGTTTTGCATTCGGCTATTGTCAGCCAATCTGCGACACGATGACCGACCCCACGGCCTCCGCCTGCTCATCTGCATATACTTGCCAACCGATGCCTGGTTTCGACAAGACAACCGACGTCGGCCGCTGCACCGCCCTCTAGTCCCGTTCCAGCGCCGGCACCAACGACGCCGCGTCAGCGAGGGTCAACGCCAGCGCGAGGCCGTGCTCGAGATACGGCTCCGCAGCGACGAGCTTGCGCGCGACAAACCCAGCCCGGTCCAGGCGCGGCTGCTCGGAGAGAACAACGGCCAGCCCCGCCGGCTTCTTCGCCGACACGACATCGATGCCCATGAGCGCGCCCTCGCGATCGCCGGCCACCATGCGCGCGCGCCACGGACGCGGCCGGATCTTCCAGGTCCCATCGAGCGAGAAGAGCGGCAGGTTGGTCTTCACGGCCCAGCACGAGGCGCCGGGGTCCTGGCACGTGTCAGGCGTTTCGCTCACCAGCTCGATCTTCTTCCAGCCCGGCAGGGCAGAAAACAGCTCCGGCCGCAGACCGCCTTTGGCTCTTTGTCCGGCCCGGGCCGACGCGGGCACGGCGACCTCGACGCCCGCGAGACGGCCGTCCGGCCGGCTACGCACCGCCGCCAGCAACCCGCGCGCGCGCGGGAAAGCGAGGGCCGCGGCCCCGGTTCGCTCCCCGGCGAAGCTGGAAGACTCGGGCGAGGCCAGGGCGGCGCTCGGGCGGCCGGACGAGACGTCCTCGGCCAGGCGGGCCAGCGACTTGAGCATGACGTAGGCCGCGGCGACCGTCATCGCCGGCTCGGCCAGCGGCGAGCGCCGCACGAGTTGCCGCGCGGCCACGTTGGCCTCGGCCACATTCGCGTACCCCTCGACCACCAGGATGCAGCGATCCGACTTTCCCGTCTTCTCCCCGCGTGCTGTGAGGTGGAACAGCCCGGGCGCAAAGTCGCCCTCCTCGAGTACCAGGTCGACGCCGTCGGCCTGCGGCCGCAGCCAGATTTTCCCCTGCAAGTTCCACAGCGGCACGTCGAGCTCCCAGGCGACTTGGGAATCGGTCACGCCGGGCGCGCGCTCGTGCCGGGCGATCACCTCGATGCGCCGGAAGGCGGGCATGGCCTTGCCGTAGGACGCGGCCAGGACGAGCGCCTGCCGGACCTGTTCCGGGCGCGCGGCGACCCGCGTGGCCAGCAGCACGTGCGCCGGGCGAGCAGCCTGCGGATCGTTCATAAGCACCAGATCCGCATCGCCTATCCCATCCAGCATCGCGCCCACATCCTCGGGCGCAGCCAGTCCAGAGGCCGCAGCCAGCCACAAGAAGAGCGTGAGCGGACTCGCCACCTCAGGCGCCCCCGCGGCGAAGATGAACGGCCCGGCTGTACACCATGCGCCGCCAGTGTAGCAGCCCACGCGGCGCTCTGGCCGGAAGCTACGCTTTTTCGATCATTTGGTCGTAGAAGGCGAGGTACTCGTCGGGCTTCTTGCCATCGCGTACCGCGATGGCGGAGCGGGGGTGCTCGTTGAGCATGCCGGTGATCATGTAGGGAATGCTGTAGCCCCAGTCCATCTTCTGACGCAGCGGCAAGAAGTGCATCTCGATGCACTCGATGACCGGGCGCAGGTGAAACTTCGGGTTCTTGAGGAAGGCAAGCAGCAGCTCCAGCGGACAGTTGCCCGCTCCGCGGCCGAGGCCGGCGATGGTAGCGTCCAGGCGATCGGCGCCGACGATGAGCGCCTCGATGGTGTTGGCGTAGGCGAGCTGCATGTTGTTGTGGGCGTGGATGCCGACGTGCTTGCCAGTGCCCTCGAGACCGGCGAGGAAGCCCATCACGACATCGTGCACCTGTTCGGAGTAGAGCGCGCCGTTGGAGTCCACGACGTAGAGAGTGTCCGCCGGACTGCTGGCGGCCGCGGCCAGGACCTCCTCGATTTCGCGGTCCTGCACCGTCGAGATGGCCATGATGTTGAGCGCGGTCTCGTAGCCCTTGTCGTGGGCGTCCTTGACCATGTCGAGCGCGCCCGGGATCTGGTGGATGTAACAGGCGACCCGCACGCAGTCGATGACGCTCTTGTCCTTGGGCAGGATGTCGGTGTGGTAGTCGGTGCGATCCACGTCGGCCATGACCGAGAGCTTGATGGTGCGCGGGCCCTCGCCCAGCACGCGGCGAATCGTATCCTCCTCGCAGAATTTCCACTCGCCGTGCTGGCCCGCGGCGAACAGGCGGCGCGCCGCCTTGTAGCCCAGCTCGCAATAGTCCACCCCAGCGGCGACGCAGGTGTCATAGACAGCCTTGACGAAGCCCTCGTCGAACTGGTGAGCGTTGACCAGGCCGCCGTCGCGGATGGTGCAATCGAGGATCTTGATGTCCGGGCGGTAGCCGACCCAGTTGCCTTTGGCGTCCACGTGTTTTCTGTGCAGCATCGCT